>JAABUE010000185.1 GCA_011389535.1 Anaerolineales bacterium | reverse complement strand
CGTGGCAGCCAATCGGGGTCATCGGCGAAGAGTTCCGGGTAGTTGTGGCGGATCATATGCGCGCACGAACCGGAAGGGGAAATTAAATGGCAGGCTTCCGAAGGCCTGTCCTGAGGGCTTTGCCCGAAGGATCCAATCTTCGGAAGTCTTTCGAATGTTTCGATCATGTGTTCCGCCATCTGGCGGGCATCTGCGCGCAGGCCGGCGTTGAACTGCGGCTGTCCGCAGCAGGTTTGGGCGGTGGGGAAGTCCACGCTCAAGCCTAAACGGCGGAGAATGCTGACGATGGCCTCAGCAGTTTCGGGGTAGAACGTATCGACCAGGCAGGTGACAAAGAGTTGAACAGTGGGCATGCACTCATTTTATACCCATTCTGGAATCCCATATCTAAAAGATTGCTGGTATCATTGCGCAGTTATGATCCAATTTCATACTCGTATTCCCAATCATTTTGACCTGCCGCGGCGGATCAACCGCCTGGGTGATCTGGCTTACAACCTGTGGTGGACCTGGCAGCCCAACGCGCAGCGTCTGTTTTCGCGCATCGATAACGATCTGTGGGAGCGTCTCTCTCACAATCCCATTCTGCTCTTGCGCCAACTAGAACGCTCTGCCCTGAATGAAGTCGCACAGGACAGCCAGTACCTGGCTCTGTACGACAGCGTTTTTGCCGAATTTGACAGATACCTGGCGAAAAAGGACACCTGGTCGGACAAGACTCATCCCGAGCTTGCCAGCAAACCCATTGCTTATTTTTCGATGGAGTTTGGCCTGCATGAAACCCTGCCGATCTACTCCGGCGGCCTGGGCGTGCTTTCGGGCGATCACCTGAAGGAAGCCTCCGACCTTGGCCTGCCGTTTGTGGGCGTTGGCCTGATGTATGCCGAAGGCTATTTCTCCCAGCGCATCAGCGAGGACGGATGGCAGGATGCGTTAAACAATCCGTTGCGCTTTGGCGATATGATGGTGTTGCCCATATTGACAGAGGATGGCAAACCATTAACCGTTTCGGTGGAAATGCCGGATCGTCTGGTCACATTACGGCTGTGGGAAATCCGTGTCGGACGCATTCCGCTGTTTTTGATGGATTCGAACGTCGAATCGAATAAACTCGAAGACCGCACGCTGACCGCGCGCCTGTACTGGTCTGACCTTGACAGACGCATAATGCAGGAAATCGTGCTGGGCGTTGGTGGCGTGCGCGCACTCCGGGCGCTGGGCTATAACCCCTCGGTCTGGCATATGAACGAAGGACACGCGGCCTTCCTGATCCTGGAACGGGCGCGCGAGCTTGTGGCCGGGGGCGCATCTTTCGCAGATGCCATCGAAAAAACGCGCGGACAGAATGTCTTTACGACCCATACGCCGGTCCCGGCGGGCAATGATGAATTCCCGCTGTGGTTGATCGATAAATTTCTAGCCTCCCTCTGGCCTGAGCTCGGCCTGAACCGCGACCAGTTTGTGGATCTGGCCCGCAATAAGCAGTCCTGGGGCGAAAGCTTCAGTATGGGCGTTCTGGCCTTGCGCTATTCGGAAGGCCGCAATGCTGTCTCGGAGTTGCACGGGCATGTGGCCCGGAAAATGTGGCACTCCCTGTGGCAGGACCAGGAAGTAGACGATGTCCCCATCACATATGTGACCAACGGCGTGCATACCGACAACTGGATGGCGCGCCGACTGGGTTTGTTGTATGATAAGTATCTTGGGCCGGAATGGCGCGAATGTCTGGATGACCCGGAAACCTGGACAAAGTTGGATAAAATCCCCCCGGGTGAGCTATGGGCATTTCGCATGCATCAAAAGCGCAAGCTTTCTTTCCGCATACAAGAATGGGCGCGGACGCGCTGGTCGAAGGGTGGTTTTCACCCAGTGCAGGTGGTTGCCTCGGGCGCTTTGATCGACCCATATGTGTTGACCATTGGTTTTGCGCGGCGCTTTGCAACTTACAAGCGCGCCGGCCTGATCTTGAGAGACGTGGAACGCCTGTTGAGAATCATCAATCGTCCCAACATGCCGGTACAGATTATCTTTGCAGGCAAGGCACATCCCGCCGATGAGCCTGGCAAGCAGATGATCCAACAGATCTACCGGACTGTAAAAATAGCCGAAACGGAAGGGCGTCTGGTCTTCCTGGAAGATTACGATATGAACGTTGCCCGGTATCTCGTCCAGGGTGTAGACGTATGGCTCAATACGCCGCGTCGCCCGATGGAAGCTTCGGGCACTTCCGGGATGAAGGCATCCTTGAATGGTGTGCTCAACTTTTCCGTCCTGGACGGCTGGTGGCGAGAAGCGTATAACGGGAAGAACGGCTGGGCGATTGGAGAAGACAAAGAACCGGACGTACCCGAAATTCAGGATGAAGCCGATGCGCTAAGCCTGTATTCCACGCTGGAAAACGAGATCATTCCGCTCTTCTACGACCGCAATGCCGATATGCTTCCTATGGATTGGATCGAGCATATCAAGAATAACCTGCGCACGATCACGCCGCAGTTCAGCACCCGGCGCATGGTCAAAGAATATGTGGAGCGGTTGTACGTTCCTGCGGCAAAATAATTAAAAACCGCGGGGCGGCCAACCGGCCGCCCCGTTTTGTTTTAGGAGATATTCTATGTCCGATATGATATTTTTTAGTAGTCCCTGGATTGGCGCCCTAGTTATTTTTGGGCTGCGCGTTCTGAATATGACATTAGATACATTGCGTATGCTCTTCACGCTGCGTGGCAAGAAAGCACTGGCATGGAGCATTGGATTTGTGGTCTCACTGCTCTACGTCGTGCTGTTGACATCCGTGCTTTCGAATTTGAATAACCCGCTTTATATCATTGCATACTCAGCCGGGTTTGCGACGGGTGGAGTGGTCGGGATGTGGATCGAAGAACGGTTGGCCATCGGGTATGTTCACCTGCAGGTGATCAGCCCACGGCTGGGTGTTGTAATGGCCCAAAAATTGCGCGAGAATGGCTTTGCTGTAACCGAGATCCCGGCACGCGGAAAAGATGGCATGGTCAGTTTGCTGAACCTTAGTGTACGCCGCAAGCAGGTACTGGCTGTAGAGAAAATCGTCAATGAATGCGATCAGGCTGCTTTTGTCACTTCGGAAGATGTCCACCCGGTCAGCCGGGGTTTCTGGCGGACATGAATCCTTCGAGTATCCCTGAAGTTGACGTTCACCAACTTGCCCTCAAGTTACAGTCAGATAAGTCGTTTGTCTTGCTGGACGTGCGCGAAGCCTGGGAGCTTGACCAGGCTATGATCGTGGATAGCAGGCTGAAGGTCGTGCCGATGAGCCGTCTGGCGCAGCTAGGAGTGGAGGCTTTTCCCGAGGAAGTCCGGCAAAAGGATGCGGAAATCCTGGTCCTGTGTCACCATGGTGTCCGCAGCGCCACTGTCACGCAGTGGATGCTGGCGCAGGGTTGGAAGAATGCCCTCAGCGTACGCGGCGGGATTGCGGAGTATGCGCAGCGGGTGGATG
>JAABUE010000184.1 GCA_011389535.1 Anaerolineales bacterium | reverse complement strand
CACGCATAACAGGTACATGGCGTTGGTAACTTCCAGTTGGTCGATCCAGAAGGCATCCAGGGAGACGGTGTGCGCGGGCAGTTCATCGCTGCCAACCGAGTAGACATCCAGGCCGCCCATGCGCACGGTCCCGGCCGGCACGTAGACTTGCGGCATGCCATCGAGGGGGGAGGTGCGCTCGCTGGGTGTGACTTCGGTAGGCGTCAATGTTGGCGGCGGGGAGCTAGGCGGGAGGGGCGTCGGGGTGGGGGTGGAGGGGGGGAAAGTGGCAGAGACGGTTGGGGTGGGAGTTGGGGAGGATTCCCCCCTCACCCCTAACCCCTCTCCCCCGGGGGGGAGAGGGGGATTACATGCAGCGAGATAAATTGTCAAAAATATGAGAAGGAGATGTGGGCGGGTCATTGCACATATTGTAAGGCGTTATGAGCGTCCGCATAGGAGGAGTTGTTGATGGAGAGGGCTTTGTTCCAGGCCTCGCGCGCGCCGTTAAAGTCGCCCTGGCGGTAGAGCGCCCAGCCGTACCATAGCCAGGCTTCTTCAGACATTTCGGTCACGCCGCGGGCGTAGTCGGTGAGGGCCAGCAGATCATCGTTGCGGTTGGAATGGAAATAAGCCAGGAAGGGACCGAACTGGTAACGGAACATGCGCATGGGCAGGCTGCCAATCTCGCGGGACCTGTCATAGGCCTGGGCGGCTTCGCTGTAACGCTCGAAATAGACCAGGTCACTGCCCAGGTTGAACCAGGCGAAGGCGTTCTCCGGGTCGGCAACGGTGGCGGCCTGGGCCTCGTCCAGCGCGCGCTGGCGGTTGGCGTCGGGATCCCAGTCGGCGCCGAGCAGGGACTGCAGTTCGGCTTCATTCTGCGGGAAATAGAGCACCATGTACAGGTTGTTGAACGGGGCCCACTCGGCTTCGAGCTGCTCGTAAGAAATGGTCATATCCGCGCCGTGGTAGGAATCCTGGACGGTGAATTCCTGGGCGGCATCGTCGTAGCCGGTCAGCAGCAGGTAGTGGGCAGCCCACAGGTCGTCGTTGGGACCAAGGGCATCGTTTGGGTCGAGACCGGTGACGCTCTCGACGATGACCGGGTAGCGTGCAGCCAGTAATTTTTTAAGGATCGTCAGGTCGCCTGCCACGCGGTACTGGATGTTCAGCCAGCCCGCGAAGTTGCGCACGTAGTAGGCCATCTCTTCAGGGTTGACGTTGCGGTCCTGCAATACAGGCTTGATCTGAGCCGCGATTTGCTCCTGGTCGCCTTCCCAGCCGTACAGGTGCATGGCCATGGAGAGCGTTGCCGGGCCGCAGTTGTTGGGGGTCTGCTGCTCGTAAGGCGGGCTGGGAAGGGAGACCTGCGCGGGCAGCGGCGCGCTGGTGGATGTGGGAGGGATGGTCGGTTGGGCTGTGTTCGCTGGCGGGGTTCGGGTTGGCGCCGCGGTGGGCGTCACCGGTACAGGAGTGACCGGCAGGGCTGTCGGCACGGGGCCGGGCGGGTCGATGACGTTTTTGGCATAGATGATGAATTTTTCGGTCCGCCAGGAAGCAGCGGCTTTGACCGCCGGGATCTGGTACAGAAAAACCGCCAGGAGGAGCGAGCCTCCCAGCGCGATCAGAATGGTCTTTGTGCGGTTGGACATGCGGCGAGTCTATCACGAGAAGATGAGTGGGCGTTTAATCTTTTTGGGGATGGGAAGATTGACCACGAAGGCACAAGGACACGAAGCCACTAATTTCTTTTTTCGTGTCTTTATGGCCCCGTGCCTTCGTGGTAAAAAATCAGTCCGCCTCGTCTTTGGTGGCTTCCCACTCTTTGACTTGCTCGAACAAGCGTCCCAGCGGCTTCAAGTCCGCTACGGGGACGGCCAAATTTTTCGTCCTGGTTTTCGCATACTGGAACACGCGGCTGCCGGGCTGGATCAGGCTGCTCCGGCGGCGGAACTCTTCGCGCGGGATGTAGCCGGTAAGGATGATCTCCATGCCGTAAACCCAGATGTTTCCCCAGCCGAACGGGTCGATGATATACGGTTCGTCCATGACCGGGCTATGGATTCCAAGGCGGGCAGCGGGCAGTTTGTGGACGTGAATGGATGACAGCGCAAAAAACGGTTCATCCACTTCAACTCTTGTCCGTGGGGGAAGCTCCAGCGTGCGCGTCATAAACTCTCGACCCTGGGCCTGCCCGCCGATTTCGACGGTGAGGATCTCGTCCGATTCGGATTTGAGCGCCAGCGGGCCGAGCGGCCTCCAGACCTGTGGGCGGGTCCATCCTTTGGGCATGCTGTGGATCAGATAGGTGGGACGGCCTGCTGCTATCGCTTTGTTCAAATCTCCCTGCGAGGCGGCGATAAGGCCGGATAGGAAGGCGAAGAGGTACAGGTCATCGTCGCGGTGCCCGTCGGCGGCATACTGGTCGAGCGGGACCAGGGCCGGGGCTTTCAGCAGCAGCTCGGGATGAGTCTGCAGCGAATTGATCTGTTCCCTGCGCGTGATGAGAAAAGACTTGACATCACAGCGGTGGCCGCCCAGGGATACGTCGTAGCGGTCCGGGTCGGTAAAAGGGGTGGCGCCTTTCACGTCGTACGGGATTTCCTGCTGGCTGAGATGCCGACGGAAAGCCAGCTCAACGGCCACCCCCGCCACGATGCGCCGCAGACGGTCGAAGGGCGAGCCGCCCATCCGGTCGTAGGTGTAGGGCAGCGAGCGGATGGCGTAGGCGATCCCGCCCTTCGTCAGGTCGGGAGTAAAGGGGATGTGCAGGAAATCGGATGAGGTGAGCATAACCAATGTGGAGATCAAATTTTAAACCGCTAAGCACGCAAAGAGCGCAAAGCTTTTAATTTTCTTCGCGGTCTTAGCGTTCTTTGCGGTTCAATTTATGGATTCCATGGTAATTTTTCCAAATCTACATTGCCGCCGGAGAGGATGATGCCCACGCGCAGGTCATTCAGATCGATCTTGCGCTCCCACAGAAGAGCAACCGGCACAGCAGCAGACGGTTCAATAATGATCTTGGCGCGCTCCCAAACGAATCTCATCGCTGCCATGATACCCGCTTCGCTGACCGTGACAATCTGCTCGACATGCTGCTGGATAATCGGGAAGGTCAGCGTGCCGAGCGAGGTGAGCAACCCGTCGGCGATCGTGCGCGGGTTCTCGGAGGGCAGGATACGACCCGCTTGGAGGGAACGGTAGGCGTCATCGGCCATTTCCGGTTCGGCTCCCAGCACACGGATATGAGGGGAAAGTCCTTTTGCAGCGATGGCAGTCCCACTCAACAACCCGCCACCCCCGACCGGAGCAATGATCGCATCTAGATCGGGGAAATCTTCTAACAGTTCCAGCGCCGCGGTCCCCTGCCCGGCGATAACCTGGTAATTGTTGTAAGGATGCACCACCCTTGCATCGGTTTCCTGAACGATCTGTGCCAGGGTAATCTCCCGCGCTTGTAGGGTTGGTTCACAATAGGTGATCTGTCCGCCATAACCGGCCACAG
>JAABUE010000183.1 GCA_011389535.1 Anaerolineales bacterium | reverse complement strand
GTCGATGGCGGCGATGGTGCGCAGCGCCTCCAGGTAACTGGTACCCGCCGTCTTGAGATGCACCAGGCCGCGGGTCTGACGCATGGCAGCCGGGTAGATGCTGAACTTGTCCGAGCCGGAGTGCAGGCTGAGCTTGTACGGGCCAAAGCGGCGCGCGATGGCGGCGTGGCCGGCCAGGTCGGCTTCGAAAGCGGTTAAATCTCCGATGTAGTCTACGCCTTTTTCGAAGCGGCCGACGTAGCGCGGCGCCAGGCTGACCCACTCTACGCCCAGCCGCTTGAGCTCGCTGGCGATATAGACGTGCTCGGCATGGGTGGTAGGCTGGTCGGTCTCGTCGACCGAGACCTCCAGCTCAAAGAGGCGCGGACCGGTAGCCTGCTCCAGGTGCCGGTACATCCTTGCCACGTGAGCGACCGCTTTTCCGTATTTGACGGCTGCTTTGAGCAAAGTAGCTTCGTCGAAGTGGAGCGGAAGCCCTTCGATGTCGAAATCTTTGCCTTCCAGCTCGGATTCGCCCGGTTGCACTTCGGCGGGCAGTCTACCGGCTAACTCGCGCAGGGCGCTCAGGTCGGCAGTTTCAGCGCGGTTGTCGACGTGCTCGCCGGGGTCGATGGTGAAGAAGGTGAACCCGGCTTCCAGGCAGATGTCGATATCAGCCGGGACTTTGAGATGGTCAGCGTCCGCGCCTACGCCTTCCTGCCAACCTTCCTGGAAGATGCCCCAGGTAGTGTTGTCCATCACCAGCTGCGGGTTGCGCCCGGTACGGGCCATCTCGCGCATCGACTGCTGGGCGAAGATGGGAGCGATCTTGCCCCCAACTGCACGAACAGCCCGCACATGGCCGGGCGTAGCCAGGCCAAGGCGGTCGCCCAGTCCGGCGGAAGTCGCCAGCCCGAGCGGGCGTGGTTGCAGCCAGGTGAGCCGGGCGCGCAGGGCGGCGGCAGTGGGCGCATTTAACGGGCACAGGCACAGGGTCCGGTTTTGAAGCGGGGAGGCATCCCCATCAAATTCGACCAATACCGGGGAATCGGGATCGGCCAGAACGGCCAGATGTGCCCCGTTCTCGGTCTGAGCCAGCCCGTACTCCACGCCGTCATGGAGGACCAGCGAGCGAGGAAAAAAGTTCAGGTTCGATGATATCAGGTCTAGTTTGTGATTCATAGTTGTCTCAAGTCAATTGGAGGGGGAGCGGTGGACTGGCGGACGAGCAGCCTGCCTTTGAGCTTTTGGATTTCCTGGTCAGGCGCCTCCTTATCTTCGATCCGATCCAGCAGGCCCAGGATCAGCCGGGCTGCTTCCGCGCCGATATAGCGTTTGGGCTGTTCAAGAGTAGTAAGTGTGGGGTTAGTGTAGGCGGAAAAAACGATGTTGTCAAACCCAACGACCGAAATATCTCCCGGCACGCTGAAACCTGCCGAATGCAGGCCTTTAAGCACGCCGATGGCCAGCAGGTCGTTGAAACAGAACAGGGCGGTGGGGCGCTCTGGCATGTCTAGAATCTGATTCGAGGCGTTGAAGCCGTCTTCGGGGCCCCCACCTGGGACTTCTAAAATATATTCGTCGGGGATATCCAACCCGGCGGCTTCCATCTCCTGGCGAAAACCGGTCAGGCGGTCCATGGTGGTGCGTCCGGAAAGTGAGTTGCCCAGGTAAGCGATGCGCTTATGTCCGAGTTCGATCAGGTGGCGCGTGACCTGTCGGCTGCCGTCTACATCGTCGTGGTAAATGGAATAACGGTATTCTTCTGCAGCCTGGTTGTTGACCATCACGATCGGAATGCCATATTGGAGCAGATTGCGACGCTGTTCGACGCTGAAGGAGGCTGAACAAAGGATCAGCCCGTCCACGTGGCGTTCGCGCATGTCCTGGACTATGGCTCGTTCGCGTTCGGGGTCACGTTGGGAAGCGGCTATGAGCATGCTGTAGCCTCGGCCCTGGGCAATTTCTTCGATGCCTTGCAGGATCTCGCTGAAGAACGGATCGTCGATGGCGCTCACGATCACGCCGAGCGCATGAGATCGGTTTGTCTTCAGGCTGCGGGCGGCAGCGCTGGGGAAGTAACCCATCTCAACCGCGATCTGACGGATGCGTTCGACGGTCTCTTCTGAGAGGAGGGAACTGCCATGCAGGGCCCTAGAGACGGTCGAATGCGATACTCCTGCTTGTTTTGCAACATCCTTGATCGTGATTGCCATCAGTGGGTTCCTTTGCACACGTGTGCATCATTATTATTTTACACGTTTTTTGACAAAGAGGCGCCTCGAACTTAGACAAAGCATTTGAAGATATGAGAGAATAGTAGAACGCAATGAAGGAGGCTCGCAACGATGGAAAAGAACCCGGTATCGAACACAGAAAAGCATTTTGGTCGCCTGACTGATCCGTACGCTTGGGGGCAAATCCTATCGCATTTGCCCGGTGGATGGGTTTGCATCTCAACTGCTTGGCGCGGGATGGACTGGCTAATCATGAAAGTAATCTTATAAGACCGAAAGCGAATCGATTCCTATGAATACCAGTAAAATCTATGATGTCCTCTGTATTGGCAATTACACCAAAGACACAATCATCTCACCGGCGGGCGTTACTTATGTGGATGGCGGCGCAGTCAACTATGCCGCCCATGCGGCAGTCCGTTTAGGGGCGAAGGTCGCTGTGGTAACCAATCTCGCCCGTGAAGATGTGCGTGTAGTAGAAAAATTCACCCAATCGGGGATCGACTGCGTGCCAACTTACACTCCCCATTCGACCTGCATGCAATTGGAGTACCCTACCAACAATCCTGATATCCGCAATTTGTCTGTGACGGACACGGCTGGCTCGATCACCGCCAGCGAAGTTGAAGGGTTGCAGGCAAAGTCGGCCGTGATTGGTTCCAGCTTGCGCGGCGAAGTCGGGCTGGATGTGATCCACGCCTTGCGGGAGAAAAATATGCTAGTTGCCGTAGATGTCCAGGGTTACGTACGCGTGCTGCGCGAACGCGATCTCAAGTATGAACCATGGGACGAAATGGCTGAAACCCTGGCGCACGTGGATATTCTCAAGGCTGATGCCGTGGAGGCCGAATATCTCACCGGCGAGACCGACATCTACAAAGCCGCCCTGGCTTTCACTGCTATGGGCCCTAAAGAAATCGTGTTGACCCACAAGGACGGCGTGCTGGTATCCGCCGGTGGAAATTTCTTCAACCGCCAGTTTTATCCGCAGAATGTGGGCGGGCGCAGTGGTCGTGGGGATACCTGTGTAGGTACGTATGTGTCCATGCGTCTGACCAAATCCCCGGCGGAGGCCAGTATCTGGGCAGCCGCCGTCACCAGCTTGAAAATGGAAAACCAGGGCCCGTTCAATCGTTCCCTGGCTGAGGTGGAAGCATTGATCCGTAGTAAATACAATGGATCTGTTTACTAGTGCCGCAACTAGTAGTCTACTAACGTAACTTTTGTGCAATCAGCGAGCGAATTGCTTTAAGTAGCAAAAACTTGCACTTTTACAACTGAACCTTG
>JAABUE010000182.1 GCA_011389535.1 Anaerolineales bacterium | reverse complement strand
CCATCGAGATGGTTTCTTCGCCATCGCTGGCGATACGCGCCAGTTCAGACAAGGCGCGCGCAGGGACGATGATATTCACCGGCTGCGAGGCAGGTGTAGAGAGGTCCGCGCTGCGAACCGATAGACGGAAACCGTCTGCCGCCGCCATCGTGATCCGGTCACCTTCGACGATCACCAGAACACCCATCAGCACCGGGCGGGCTTCGTCCGTGGAGGCCGCAAAGGCCACCTGGTGGATCATTTCCCTGAAATCCACCACGTTCAACTGCACCGCGCCTTCCATATCGGGCACGGGCAAGGGTGGGAACTCCTGCGCGTCGATCCCTTTGATGTCGTTGGTGGAGGTGCCGCTGCGCACGTTCAGGGTCTGGGTGGATGTATCCAGGTTCAGGGCTACCTGCTCACCGGGCAGCGTGTTGACCAGGTCCCCAAGGGTGCGCGCCGGCACGGTCGTCGAGCCCTCGTCCTCGATGCGGGCTGCGATCCAGCACGTGATGCCCATCTCCAGGTTGGTGGCCGAGAGCCGCAAACGACCCTCGTCGGTGGCGATCAAAATATTTGCTAAGACAGGCAGGGTGCTGCGCGGTGAAACCGCGCGTGAAACAATCCCCAACCCACGGGCAAGATTTTCTTGAAGAAGGGTGACTTTCATGGGTGTTCCTCTCCTGCGTCAAAACTGGCAAAAGTATATCATAGGACGAACCTGGTTCACGAAAAGATACTGAAAATAAGGGGCGTGCGGCGCACGCCCCTTATTTTTGGGCTTTTTCCTATTACTGCGTAACTCCTGTTTCATAACCTTAACAACGAAATTCCAATCGCGAGCAGGAAGAACAGGATCTGCACTCCAACGATGACCACCGCGATGGTTTGCACCGTATTCCAGGCAGCGGAGGGACGCGCCAGCCGAATCTCTTCCCCTTCCGCAGCCTGACGCGCGGACCGGGCGGCCTGCTCGGGCGTCAGCGCGGTCAGGACCCAGCCGGAGGCTGCTCCCTCTTCGGGAGCGGTGTCTCCCACGACGATTTTCTGGCCGCTAAAGCCTTGTAACCATGTCCGCAGTGTTTCAGGCGGATCGAGCGCCAGCGAAGCTGGAAGGATGGCCGCCCTGGCTTCTTCCGTGTCCGCGCTTTCAAAAACCGGCTTCACTACCAACGGCACGTCCGGGGCGTGTTTCGCCATGGCGGCTTTTAGAGTTTTGACGAAAGCTTCGTTCCCCGGGTCGATCAGCAGCACGAGAAAATCGCGCTGGCGTTCTTCCAGAGATTGGTCGGTCTGCGCGCTGTCTCGCTGCATGCTGTTCAAATGATAGACCAGCAAAACCCCAAAGAGAGCCAGCAATTGGGCCGCGTTAAGCAGGCTGGGGAGGAAGTCGGCTGGCGGGTCACCCGACAACAGCGCGTTGACAAGCTGGTATACAAGCGCCACGGCGGAAACCATCCCACCGATCACACCGGCGAAAAGCGCCAGGTACAGGTAGGCTCTGCGGATGGTCGAGCGGCGGGCATGCTCGCCCATACCCTGCCCTGAGCCTGTCGAAGGGTCGCCCTCAGCCAGGGCTTCGGCCTGCATCGGCCGCCAGGTCAGCAGCCACAACGGCAGGCCAACGACCAGGGTCGAGATAGCGGCAGCCAGGCGCGAGCGCAATGAGTCACCCCAAAAAGCGTTGGATGTGAGCAGATCGATCACAAAGGAGAACACCAACGCGGCACCGATAAAGGCAGCCCCCAACCCCAGCGCGGACAGGATGTAATAGTACAGGCGCTTCTTGCCGGCCCGGCGGATACCATCTTCTTCCAACTGGATCTGATGCCTTAACCAGCCCCCGTAATAAGCCCAGACCATCACCAGCGGCACGCCCAGCGAGACCGGTCCGCCGATCTGCTGGATGAACTCGTAGCCCGACATCGCCTCGCCCAGGGCCCAGCGCAGGACCACGTCCAAGAGCGTTCCCCCCGCCGACAAAACGGTGATCACCCCGCCCAGCGAGAGCAGGTAGAACACGCCCAGGCGCAGATTCGAGTCCCTTTCAGCGGGAGCCCCCTTCGGGGATGATACAGACAGGGCTTCCTGGCAGAGGCGCCAGGTATAGACCCACAGCGGGGTCCCCACCAGCAGCAGGGACAGGCCGTTGACGAACATCTCCCGTCCCACTTCTCCCAGTAAATAAGTCGGCACGGGGATGTAGAAAATGTAACGCAGGATCTGCTGCGCGCCGTAGACCACCATCAGCAGTCCGTAGAGCAGCCACAGGTAACGGTACAGGCGGCGGACATCGGCGAAGTTTTCGACCTCGGGCATGGACTTCCACTCGGCGCGCAGGATGCTGTAGAAATAGAGCCCGACGATCCCGTTGATGAAAATAGCGATCAGGTTATCCTGCCAGGTCTGAAACCCGCCCACCAGGGCGCGGGAAGCCGGGATATCCGATATGCCAAGCGCAATACGGTTGACGAAAGCCAGCAAATTCTGCACGACCGGGACGAGCGTCCCGATCAGGACCGCATAAAAGAAAATCGCCCGCAGGCTGGCGCTGCGTTCTTCCTCGTCCTTCGCGGCGGCCCGCTGAGTCCACAGCCAGTGAAACAGGAAAATCGGCACACCGACCAATACCAGCGCCAGGGCCTGCGCCAGCACGTCAGCCGTGTTGACCAGCCGGGAGGAGAAAATACTGCGCAGCAGGCCGATCAGGCCCCATACCACCACTTCCAGGCTGATCAGCGCTACGGCATAGAAATAAAGACGACGAATGGTACGCATGGTTGCTCCTTACTCAAAACCTGACAGGTTTACGCGAAGCGCCCCGTAGCGGAGCGGAGGGGTGAAAACCTGTCAGGTTTTTTTATTTGATCAGTTCGGGTTTCGGCTGGTACCAGTCGTACGACCAGAAGTTGTAGGGCATTTGCAGGAGCTTCCATTCCCCATTCTGGCGCTCCAGACGCGCCGTTTCAGTATTCCGGTAGCTGCTGGAGAACGGATCAGATGGATTGTAGATCAGATAAACCGTTACGTACGCTTCTTCACCGGCGATCTCGGTCTCTCCAAGCTCCAGCCCGACGTTGCTCGGGTCAACAAAATGGTTGAAAAACGCCTGGCGGAATTCGTTGTAGGTCGGCTTATGCTCCATCTCGGCCAGGTACTCGTAAGCCTTCTCATACTCCTCCCTGTAAAGCGCCAGGGCGTAGTTATGGACAATGCCTTCCGGAGTGTCTTCCGAGACGTACTCCTGTTTATCCTGACGGGTAAAGAACAAGGCCAAAGCGACGACGACCAGTACCCCAATGCCAACCAGAATTCCGACGAGGAAACGGTCTTGTTTCATAAGCTCATATCCTTTTGTTGATCTAATTTTGGAGGTTACGAAGGCGCTTCAAACCGGGCTTCTGCCTGCCACGCTTGCGAGGAAGCGTCTCCCCCGGACGATAGGCGATCACGAAGAACGGACCAAAGGCGGGCAGCAGCAGCGCAAAGATTCCCCAGAACGCATACGCCAGCTTCGACATCTTCCGGCGGCTCAGATAGAAAACGGCCAGCAGGAACATTGCCACAAGGAAAATAACCAGGAGCACGCGCAAGGCATCCACGTTCA
>JAABUE010000018.1 GCA_011389535.1 Anaerolineales bacterium | reverse complement strand
CATTGACGCTCCCCGACATTACGATAAACAAATATGGCCAGACGTCTCCCATCTGAACTATAAACGCACCCTTCGGATAAGAGCGTAAAATGCCATCCCTAAGTAAAGATTCTTTTTGAGCTTCATCCAGGCAAGAAAAGATTGCCTGCTCGGCCAAGAAGGACTGAATTTTCGACATCGTATATGCCCTAATCTTTGCTGATCAGTTTCTCTAATCCATCCCGATCGTGCAGGGTGATACTGGCGCGGTTTACACTCAGCATCCCTTCAGCCTGAAACTGGTAGAGAATCCGGCAAATGACTTCCGGTGAAGTAGCGACCATGGAGGCCATATCTTCAAGGGTCAGATCACGCTGCACGGTTGGACCTTCGGCATTAACAAATTTCTCTACGACCAGTTTCGCCAGCCGGCTGGCAACCGGGTTGAAAGCGAGATTGTAAATGTTCTCCCTGCGCTTGCGGATCAACCGGGTCTGGCGGCGGATCAACGCTCGTGTGGCGGCATGATTACGAAGAGTGATTTCCAGCGCAGTCTCTCCCGGCCATTTATAAACTTTGGTCGCTTTGATTGCTTCCAGTGTGGACGGCATTGGATCGCCATCCAGGAGCGTGTGGCTCCAAAACTCCTCCCCGGCTTCCCAGGTAGAAACGACATACTCTCGTCCATCCGGCGCGTTGATTACCGAACGCAGCGCGCCGCTCTCAATGTACAACACAAAGCGACAATCGTCCCCCTGAAAACAAATTACATCCCCTTTTGCCAGCGATTTGCGTACGGCCAGATTGGCTATCTCCAACCGCTCTCCCTCCGAAAAGTAACTGAAGACTTCAGTCTGGCTTAATTGTTCAACGAGGAGTTTAAGATTATGTTCCATGTTTGAATAAAAACGTATTTCTTGACTTATGTCAAGGCTTTAACCCACGAACTTGGATATATTGATGGTGAATTCTTTCACGAATTTCTATCATACCCTAGACCAAGGAGATACATATGCTACCTCAAACGCCTCGTAATACCCGCCTTGCAGTGGTCAGCGTGGTGGTGCTCGCCGCCATTCTGATGATCGTATGGGTGCCTTTCATCAGTTTTGACATGGTTAACCCAATCGTCACCGCGCAGCAGGCGCGGATCGAAAAGTTTACGGCGGAAGGCAACCCGCAGGCGCCGCTGCTGGCTTACACAGTCTGGCTGGTCAGTTTCTTCTATCCCTTCTGGGGCACAATGTCTACCATCGCGGGGCTGGTGCTGCTTGTCATTGCGCTACCACTTTACCGCGGTGAACGTTGGACGCGCGGCCTGGCATTGCTCTGCCTGGCGGTCCCATCCATGGGCGGCGCGTACATGATCGTCCCCTGGATGAACTTCGTCGGCAGCGCCCAAGGTGGGTTCCCACCTGCGGTTATCATCATGATGATCGGCCTGATCCCGTATTTTGCCATTCTCCTGGCTGAAAAAGTGAGCCTACCTCAAAAAGCAGTGGACTCCCTGGTCTTCCTGATGCTGGGCGTGACCGCTGCCGAAAACTTCGCTAACGGGCATGCCGCCTTCCGCATCCTGTTTGGACACCCCAAACGCCCGCTTTTCGTCGAGGGGATTGCTATCACATACTTTGGCTGGCTTGCTCTATGGGTAGGCATGGCGCTGTGTATTGCAGCCATTTACCTGTTGGGACAGAAGAAAATGTCCGGCTGGTACGCAGGTTTGATTGGCGGCCTGGTCACAGTGGTCGCCAGCGGGGCCACGCACTACGTCCGGCACACCACCAATGACTACCTGTATGGCGCGCTGATGGGCTTGAGCATCATTGTCATGCTCGTTATCCCATTCTTCAAACAGCGCCTGGTGAAAGATACGATCCTAGAGGAAACACATCAACCAAAACTTGCTCTCAAACCAAAGACCGTGTAAGCAAGCCCAACGATATCCAAACGCATTCTCCTTTGCGACCCGGGGCCAGAGCCGACTGGCTCCGGGTTTGCTTTAAGGCAAAGACTTCGACACACGCTTGTGATATTGTTCACATATAGATTAAACGCGGAGGTTATTATGAAGAAGACTTCTCAAAAGAACCGTATGATCATGTCCATCATTTCCATCGTTGTTGGCCTGTTGATGGTCACTATTATCCCGTTCTTGGTGCAGACTTCCTTGGAAAGGGTTTTGGTTGGCCTGACGGAACATGTCAAAGCAGGCAACCCGACCTTTTCCAGCGGCATACCGCTCTTCGATTTCTTCTACCCGATCTGGCGGGCAGTCATCTTTGTGGCCGGCGCAGCGCTGATCGTCATCTCGCAGGAGATCAAGAAAGGCGAAGAGTGGACCTACCAGATCGGCATGTCCCTGTTTGCGCTGCCCGCCATCGGCGGCATGTTCATGTTCCTGCCGTATGTCAGCTGGGTAGAAGGCTTCCCGCTTCCCATGCTGATCTCGATGATCGGGTTGACAGGCTATTTCAGTTTCATCTTCCTGCGCAAAGCCGAAACCATGCAGAAATGGGTCCGCTTCGCCGCGTTGACTTTCATCGGCATGTTGTCCACGCACGCTTTTACGATCGGGATCGGCGCCCAGCGCACGATGGCGACCCGCCCCGGTTATCCCTTCTATCAGGATTTCACCTGGTGGCTGTTCAACTGGGTGGGCGAGGTGAACTGGGTGGCCGTCATCCTGCTCTTCATGTCGATCCCGCTGCTGGCAATTGGCAAGCGCAAAGGCTGGTGGCTGGCCGTCATCGGGACAATCGCCATCTTGATGATCGATGCCCCAACGCAGTTCATTCGCACCAAGACGCTGGATTACCTGTATGGTTCCCTGCTGGCGCTCGGTGTTTTGTTCTTCACGATGGTGCCGTTCTTCAAGAAACACTTATTAGAAGATGAGGCGGCAGAGGCCTGATTCCAGGCACATTCTCCTGAAGGCGTGGCGCTTCCTGGGCCAGGTGCGTCACGCCTGCCTGTATGATAAAAACCACCGATGAAAATACATCCTCGCTACTACCCCGCCATCATCATCGCCGCCTACGTGGTCTTCCTCCTGCTTGGCATCCTGCTTGGCTTCGGACCTGAACGCGGCGGCGAAGGTCACGGAAGAGGCGCGCTGATGCAACTTGCCTGTTTGACGTTGGAGTCTCTGGCATGAATGCCGCTACCCGTGAAAAACCCTTCTCGCTTGCCAAAAGCCGCCGCACCATCCAATGGCTGGTGGTGATCGGTACAATTGTGCTTGGCCTGCGCCATATCATGCCAGGCGAAGCCTCGCGCGGTGGATCGTTCGACTCATTCTGCGCGTTCGGCGGAATCGAAACGCTTCTGCCCTACCTCTTCAGCGGGCACACGCTCAAATCCACCAACCTGCTCAACTTTTCGGTTCTGCTCGGGACCTTGGGCGTGTCACTCGTGGCCGGACGCGCCTTCTGCGGCTGGCTATGCCCATTAGGCGCAATGCAGGATTTCATTACAGACTGGACACGGAACATAAGCGGCGAGGCGCGGCACATTCGCGGGAAGGAGAGCAAATCCCTTTTGCCATTGCGCCTGCCCGCCTCCATTGACCGGCCGCTCCGGTACGCAAAATATCTCGTACTCGCGCTGGTCCTGTTTGCCAGCCTCTACGCGGCCTTCCCGCCTCTACGCGAGTTCTGTCCCGTGCGCGCCTTCTTCGGCCTCAAGATGACCACCCTATTGTGGCTGACGCTGGTCGTATTCCTGGCTGGCTCGACTCTGGTGGAACGCTTCTGGTGCAAATATTTCTGTCCGCTTGGAGCGACGCTGGCAATCTTCAACAAGATCTCGCCCGTGCGTCTCGTGGCCGATTCCCACCGCTGCAATAACTGTGGGCGCTGCGATATCGAATGTTCGATGGGCATCGAAGATGTGCCCGGTAAGCTGAGCGACCCGGAGTGTATCCGCTGTCTGGAATGCCTGGAAACCTGCACGCGCGATAACGCCCTGGCACTGCGCGTGCTCAAAACTTGACCGGTTCGGAGTAGAATGGGGTGCAAACCAGACTGGAGATCTTTTATGACCCATGGCCTGCCCCCTGATTCCAATCATTTATCCCGGCTGTCAGCTTTATTTGCCAAAATCCGCCACTTCGACGGACTGCCGCGCGCAACCCTGGAACGCATAGCCGCGATTTCCCGCCCGCGCCACTTTGACGCCGGGCAGGTGATCTTCATCGAAGGCGAACCCGCCGAGCAGCTCTATCTCTTAGAACGCGGCTGGGTCAAAGCTACGCGCATGTCACGTGACGGGCGCGAACAGGCCATGATGTTTATGGAAGCGGGTGAAATCTTTGGCGATATTGCCGTGTTCTCAGGCACGGATTATCCCGGCACGGTGGTGGCGCTCGAAGAGGTGGATGCGTGGGGTATCTCGGCGGTAGACTTCATGACATTGGTGGCGCAGGATACAGCGTTGGCGACGGCCATCATCCGGCGCTTGAGCGAGCGTGTGCTGCACTATATCGGGCTGGTCGAAGACCTGTCCCTGCGGAATGTGGAAACGCGGCTGGCCAACACTCTGCTGCAACACGCTGAAACACGCAACGGACAGTTGGTTGTCCCGCGCCGCCACTGGACAACCTTCGACGAAATGGCCGTGCGCCTGGGCACTGTGCGCGATGTACTCAGTCGCGCCCTGAAAACGCTAGAAGCAGAGGGATTGCTTAAGGTGGAGAAGCAGGAAATCATTCTGTTGGATCCGCCAGGGCTGAAAGCACGCGGAGATTTGTGACATAACGCACGATAAAAGTCGTATGCAAAACACAGGTCAGTCTGTACACTAAAACAGACTGACCTGTTTGTATTCACGAGGAAGTATGGCACAAGAGTTGCACATATACTCAGACCACAATATACGCAAAACCATCCTGGCAAAGTTTGCCGCGGATGAGCACACCGCATTCGCAGACTTGCGCGTGGGTGTACTGAACGGGATCGTCCATCTGGCAGGCGTGGTGACGGCGCTTGAAATCCGTATTGCTGCAGCAGAACTGGCGGAAGACGTGCCCGGTGTGCGCGGGATAGTCAACCGCATCGAAGCGCCCGGCGCGCCCAGTCCGGCAAGAACGGTCCATCTAAATCTGCAAAACGATAAAGGCAACACCGATGAATAAATTTCTCAACAAATGGTTCCGCCAAATCCACCGCTGGATTGCCGTGCCAACAGCGTTGCTCATTCTGTTCGCTTTCATTATCAAGATGGTTGGCAGTTCGGAGGTTGCCGCTCTTTGGGAGAAATGGGATAAACTCCCGTCCGTTCTTATGCTTTTCATGGCCATCACAGGCTCGTATTTGTACCTGCTCCCCTACATTGTCAAAGCACAGCGCAAACAAAGAAATGTTGCAATTCAAAAGGCGGATCGCTGATCGCCCCGCTTATCCAAATCGAATGGTAGTCACAATGAAAACAAATGGAAAATCTCGACTCAACAAAATCGCGTCCGTCCTGGCATTTGTCATCGGGGCAATGGCGATGTTCGCGGGCGGCAAGGTGTTGCTCGGTACATTGCCTGATTACTACGTGATTGACTGGCTACCCGCCTACAATTTTGCAATGGGCGCAATCTCGATCTTCTTCTCTTCGGTAGTGATCTGGAAAAACAACAAGTTCGCCATGCCCGCGGCCATCGGCACGTTCAGCCTGCACGCCATTGTGATGCTGGTCTTGCTGTCAGTCTATCGCGCAGTTGTCGCACCGGATAGCGTCGTGGCGATGAGTGTCAGGCTGGCGTTCTGGGCAATTATCTTAGCGTTGTTGATTGTTCAACAACGACAAAAGTAAATCCAAAACAAGGCTTACAAGGAGGCTCGTGATATGAAAGGTAACAATAAATTAGGGGCTGCATTGGCTGTGCTCGGCATGGTGACCGGGCTGCTGGCGTATTACATCCTGGCTGCGCAATACAACTTGGTGATCGACTCAAAGACAGTCGCCGGTCGACTGGACGAAGTAGCGTCTGTCAAGATGGTGTATCCGCTGCTGGGCTGGCTGGGGACTGCAGCCGGGGCAATTTGGGCGGCAGTGTTGTACGGGTTCTTGCGCAAACAGGATTGGGCTTGGTTCTGGGGCGCGGTCGCTGCGACCATCCAACTGCTGGCCGGGTTCTTCCCTGCCATCCCCGCCATGGACAGCCAGCTCCCCACCCCGACCTTGATCGTCTTCGGGCTGGCGGCTGTTTTGTGGTTCGGAATGCTTTTGATCGGCGGTGTAAAACAGAAAATCATCTGGTTCACCTTCGTAGCCGGGCTGGCCTACGTGTTGACGTTCATCGACGGTGTTGCGCCAATCGCCAAGTTCCAAACTTCCAAGGATGACAGCTTTTGGAACGGCTTCTACATGATGTCGCAACAGATCAACTGGTGGGGGTCTGCGGCCTGGGCGGTTTTCATCTTTGCTGTTCTTAAGCGCAAATCCTGGGCGATTCCCCTAGGCATCTTTGCAGGGACAATGTCGATGTTGGGTGGGTATCCTCTAGGAATCTATAACGCCTTCTTCGAAGTGCATCGCTTTTCGATGTTCCTGCCTGCCCCGCTGATCAGCACCGGACTTGTTATCTATTTGCTGCTTCCGGGTACGCGTAAGATGCTGGAGGAACGCGGGGACTAGTTCCGACACAGGAACGGCCGAGAAAACAGGAGCAGGCCGGACAGTGGAAAGGTGCGAAGTGTGATTTTTGTTACAGAATTGGCCTCCTTTCTTGTGCAATAATTCACATAACAGATATTGTTTATCTGTCAACGAATTCTTTGTTGCAAAAGGAGAATGTAAATGAATCACCCGAACCTGCTCGATATCGGCTTGTTGCTTATCACTGGCCTGACAGCGGTCTATCTGGTCCGGCGCTTCTGGCAGCGCAGGGAAATCTATGATTGGTATTACATCATGGGTTTTGCCGTACTGTTCGTTTCCGGTGTGCTGTTGATCTTGCTGGGCTACGACATCCTGGGCACGCCCTTCGTGCTGACAGTGGCCAGCCTGATCCCGCTGGGGATTTCGATGGGCATTGCCGAACAGTATTTTCCGGCCTGGAAGAAGTACTTCAAGTGGTTTGCGACCATCGGTTTCCTGGCAATTGCGGTTACCAGTTTTGGCGGGATGGAAACGCTTAAGAAAATCGTCGTGCCGCTTTTCCATAGTGTAGCCGGGCTGGTCATCTTCCTGGGTCCATTCTTTGCCCCAAAAGCAGCCAGGGGATTCTCCTGGGTCGGAATAGGGGGCCTGCTGATCGGTATCGGTGGTATTGCGCTGGCTTTTCTGTCGATGGGGAAACCGCTCTTGGGTATCTTCACAGCCGGTCTGGTTTTCAACATCCTGGCAGGTTTGCTGCTGCTCATGACCCTGGCATTTGCCTGGGGGTTTGTGAAGGATATAAAATATCAACCCTCATAATCCCCCTCCCCCTTCCTCTCCCAATGGGAGAGGAAGGGGGAGGCTGGGGAGGGGGTAGGTGAGGGAGAACTTGACATTTAGCAAAGACCTCTGGCTCGCTTTGTGATAGGATGTACAAAAGGATCACATCCGGGCCAGCGGTTTGATCACTACTTTCTGGAGGTATGCATGCAAGCACTTTCAAAGCGGTTCGATTACCTCTTCCGCTCCACGCGCGGGCTGACCCTGGTCGCTATCGCGGTGGTTTCCATCATCACGGCTATCTTTGGCACGCTTTCAGGCCCGATGGTGGAATGGGGTATCAAAGATATTACTGTCCGCGTACTGGGTATGAAACTGGTTGAGGCCGAACGCGAAGGCCGCATCATCATGCTCTACCATACGATTGCGATGACCATTGTGGCCATCGAAGTCTATTTCATGACCGAAATGCTGCCGATGAAACGCCACGAGCAGGTCATCATCAATGGCACTATCACAGTCGGCTACCTGACGGCAGTCATCTTCGGCCTGTTGTTTGCATATTGGGGACACAATTTCACGTTCCACGGTCTTTTCCTGGTCGGACAATCGTTGGTCTTTTTTGCTGGAATCCTGTTATCAGTGGCGCTCTGGCCCTGGAAGAAAGAATACCGCCTTCCCGCCGATTCGCCTTACGCGCATACCAAAAGCGGCATCAACCTAGAGCGGATGGCTTTCTTCGTGATGGCGGTCGCCACGCTCGTTTCAGCGACCTTCGGCGCAGTGACCGGCTCGTATTGGGGCAACGGTCACGAGACCTTTCTGGCGGAAGACCTGATCCGCAACCCGTACAAGACCTACCTGCAAAAGGCCATCATCGGCCACCTGCACATCATGCTGACCCTGATCGCCGTAGCCATCACGCTCATCGTCGGGCGCTGGATGAAATTCAAGGGCATCTTGCATCGCATCGCCATGCCGTTGATGATTTCCGGCACCATCATCATCACTACCGGGGCGCTCTCGGTAGTCTGGGTGGAATGGGCGCATACCATCATCTACGTCGGCTCCGTTTTCGTCATGCTGGCAGCGTTGATGTATGTGATCTACACCTGGGATATGCTCATCAAGGAAGGCACGGCCGGCATCCAGAAGCCCAGCTTCTTCCAGAAAATCGGCGCGCTGCTGCGCGACCCGCTCAAATTCGGGCCGGGCTGGCAGATGGTCTTCATGAATTTCACCGTCAGCGGGGTGGGAATTTTCATGGCGGTCAAACTGACCGAGATATTCCGCGTCTGGCCGCACCGTGAGGAACGCATCACGCTCACCGGCCACTGGCATATCCTCTCCGGGCTGATCGCCACCATCATCCTAATGTACTTCGCCGATCTCTCCGGTCTGAAAGGCAAGACGCGTAAATGGTTCGGCTGGCTGCTCATCCTCCTTTCGGATCTGGCCTTCGGCGCGGTAACGATCTTTTCGATGAAACGCCTGTTCGTGGAAGAGATCAACCAGCAAGGCGTGGTCAACACCACCATGCTGCTGACCGACCTGGGGTTGGGCCTGGTGCTGGTCGTCCTGGCAATTTTCATGATCTGGAGGCTTTACGACTTGTTCCAGGCAAAAGGGCACTGGGCCAAAGAATTTGCGAGGGAAAGAAAACAAAACGCCGAGACCGAACTCGAAGAACAAAAACGTAAACTGGAGGAACTGAATGCCATCCTGAAGGAGGTGTCAGAATGAAGCGGACACTGTTCCTCTTGACTCTCCTTGCGCTGGCGATCCCTTCATGCGCACCCGCTCCCAGCATTGGTGCCATCACGCCTCCTTACGTGGACACTGGGATCGATCCCGAATCCTGGGCATTGATCCCCGCCGGGGAGTATCCCTACGGTCAGCACGACCACATGACCCTTGTGGACTACGATTACGAGATGATGGTCACGAATGTAACCAATGAACAATACGCCCGCTTCCTGAACGATGCCCTGACTGATGGAGCTGTCAGCCTGGGCGAGGTGGAAGTACAAGCCGGGGAACAGGCCTGGATTGAAGCAGGCATTTACAGCTATTATCCCGGCGATCCTTTCCATGGATACAAACATGAGGAAGAGATCAAGGCTGGCGATAAGCTCTTTGTGCCCACGCAGTCCGAGGGTCTGCGTTTGACCGAAACGGGCGGGGAGTTCTCGTCCATTCCAGAGTATGCGAACCATCCTATGACGATGGTGACCTGGTTCGGCGCGAACGCGTATTGCGAATATTACGGCTGGCGTCTGCCAACCGAAAACGAATGGGAAAAAGCCGCGCGCGGAACAGAACTGGTAGACGGTCACGGCCTGCCCTTCCCGTGGGGAACGCACATCGAAGGCAATAACGCTAACTTTTACTCCTCGTTCGACCTGTTCGAGAAGATGTTCGGCAAACTGGGCAACACCACCCCGGTCGGATTCTACAACGGTAAGACCTATGATGGCTACGAAACGCTTGACTCAGCCAGCCCATACGGGCTGTACGACATGGCCGGCAACGTATGGCAGTGGACGGGCGACGACTACCCTGACCAGCATTACCGGATGCTGCGCGGCGGCAGTTTCTATTCGTATCAAGTAGACCTGCGCGTGTGGAAGAACAACAGCGCCGGGCCGGGTTACTACAGCCCCCAGGTCGGTTTCCGCTGCGTGCGGTAAAATTCAGGGATTAGTGAATAGAGATTAGAGAGCAGTCATGGTATCCAGTAATCATCAATCACCTAATCTCTGCCTTAGGAGTAGCGCATGAACATCCTCACCGCAAGATTCCGCCTCTACTGGCCTCTCACGAAACCCCTACAGTCGGGCCTGCTCCTTGCAACCGGCCTGGCAGGCTACATGAGCGCACGCTGCCCGGTCTTCCATGTCGGCACGGTTCTGGAGCTGGCCGGCAGCCTGTTCCTGGCCATAGCTGGCAGCACCGTACTCAATATGTGGTGGGACCGCGACATCGACGCGATAATGAAGCGCACCCGCACGCGTCCCACTTCTTCGGGATCCATTCCAGCGGACGAAGTGCTGCGCCTGGGTTTGATCCTATCGGTTGTGGGGGTGGGCTGGGCCGTGGCGATGAACCCGCTCTACGGGCTGGTTGTGTTCGCCGGGCTGTTCTTCGACGTGGTCGTCTACAGTATGTGGCTCAAGCGCCGCACCTGTTGGGGCATTCTGTGGGGCGGCATTTCAGGCGCCATGCCCATATTGGCCGGTCGGGTGCTCGGGCTGGGCGGCTTCGACTGGGTTGGAGTTGCCCTCGCGCTGGGGGTGCTCTTCTGGATCCCCACCCACACATTGACCTTCAGCATGAAATTTGTCAAAGATTACGAGGCCGCCTGCGTGCCAACTTTCCCGTCCACATACGGATTATCCTATACCCGGGCCATCATCGCCGTCTCCAGCGTGCTGGCAGCACTCTCCATGGGTGGGGCAGCTATTGGCATCGGCATGGCCTGGGGTTTTCTGAGATTACTGGGTGTGCTTTCCGCCGGGCTGCTGATGCTGGCCTTCGCTATCACTTTCCGGCCTTCCGAGCAGGTCAATTTCGGTCTGTTCAAATATGCCTCGATTTACATGCTCGCCGCAATGATATTAGTCGTCATCGAGGTACTCTAAAAGTATTCACCACAAAGTCACGAAGACACCAAGACACGAAGTTACCAGTATTCTTTTCCGTTGTGGCTTCAAGGCTCCGTAACTCTGTGGTGAGAAATAGATCCATTCATGAAAATGTCATCTCTCGATCGGATATTACTGCTCCTCACCGGCCTGCTGGCAGCCTACCAGATCGCCGTCGGAATCGATGGCCTGGACGCCTTCGCCATCACGTTTTATACGCTCGCTTTTGGGGTACTGCTTGTGGCCGGGCTGCTGATGCTGATTCTTGGCTTGAGCGTGCTGGACAGCCCGGTCGTAGTCATCGTTTCGACGCTCATCCCTCTCAGCCTTTCACTGGGACTGGTCTGGGAATCCCTCGCATCCTACCGGACCCCTTATCTGCTCTTCACCATCCTCGGATTCGCATCTGTGATCTTGACCCGCTCATTCAGTATGCCGGGGAATCTATCCGTTATCGCACTGGCGATCGTCCATGGCGTGGCAGGCATGGTCATCTTCTTACTGCCAATCGTTTTTGCCATCAATGGCCAGGCTGGTCCAGGTTTTGCACTGGTCGGCGCAGGCGGTGGATTGATCGGGCTCGGCGGTCTGTTGCTCTCCTTCTTGAAAGCCGGCCGGCCGATTCTCCCAAAAGAAACGGTTCTCAAAGTTTTACCCGGCCTGCTGCTGGTCATGACGGCCACATATGTCGCCGGGTTTGCTCTCAGATAGAAACAGGTCACTTTAATAACGTGATCTGTTTTTTCATAAAAAAGGAGCCCAAAATGACAAGAAACACCTGGTGGGGAAAGACCCTGCGCTTCATCGGCATCCTGCTGATGGGCATCACCGCGCTGTTCACCATCGCCGGCGGACTTGGAACGACCTGTGTGGCGCTCAACCCGACCGGCTTCGGCGAGAGCATGGCCCTGCTAGCCCCATTCCAATGGCTGTATATCGTCTTTGTGATCGTGACCACAGCCATAGGCATCATGGCCGCACGCGCAGTCGTGCTGCTTGCGAAGGGAAAACCCAATTCCTATCGCTATGCGGTCATTACTCTGATCTTAGGGATTGTGGTCGGCGTAATTCACATGCTTGTCTCGCGGGGCCTGCGCGGCAAGTCGATGCCCGTGGACGGAGTGGTCTACACCACCCTGCTGACATTGATCGTATTCTTGATCTTCCGCGTTCCGAAGATCTGGCAGGGCGTGGACTACACATCCGGTGATTACAACGACCAAACCGGCAGGATGGCTGCTGCCATCACCCTGCTGGTGACCGGCGCCCTGACGTTGACCGTGCAATATTGGGCTGGGTCTACGCACACCTGGGGCGGGACGAACTGGGCCGCAGCTTTTTCGGTTACAACCACCATGCTGGGGCTAGGACAATTGTTAGGCGGCCTGATTATGGCTTTTTGGAACCAAGCGCCGCTGCAAGAGCCGGTAAAGACAAAAAGCGCACTGGAACACTTTCGCGAGAACCTGGATGTCCGTTAGCGAATGAAAAGAAAAAAAACGGGATATCAGTACGGGAACAATAAAGGCAGGAGCACGATGCTGATGATCAGAACAAGGAGCGAAATCGGTATTCCGTGCTTGATGTAATCGCTAAAGCGATATCCGCCGGGACTCATCACCAAAAGATTGGCGGGGTGCGCCACGGGGCTTAGAAAAGAAGCCGCCAGGGCATAGGCAATGCCCATCACATACGCTTGCGGGGCAATTCCCAGGTTTTGGGCCGCGGTCAGTGCAATGGGCGACATGATTACGGCGACAGCCGCGCTGGGCATAAACTGGGTAGTTAACATAGCCAGGATCATAAGACCGGCCAGTACGGCTGAGGTGCCGTATATCCCAAGCGCCTGAACCACCAGGTTGCCCAACAAGGCCGCCGCGCCGGTCTCCTGCATGGCAATTCCCATAGGCAGCATGGCGGCGATCACAAAGATGGAACGCCAATCAATTCCCTGGTAGGCTTCATCCATCGTCAACGCGCCGCTCAGGACCATCAGCACACAGCCCGCAATGGCAGCAATCGAGATGGGCAGCCCAAACAACATGGCAGATAGAATCACCGCCGCCATAATCAGCGCTGCCATCGGCGCTTTTTTCAGGCGCGGTTTCTCTTGCAAATCCATTTTCAAAACCACAAAATCACGCTCGCGCGCCAGGATCTTTAACTTTTCCTGCTCGCCGTAACACAGCAATGCATCACCATATTGCAGAGGGATATTGCCCAGGTCGCTGCGATAGGATCGTTCTCCCCGCCAGATGGCGAGCACAGAGACGCCGAATTTCTCCCGGAAGCGCAGTTCGCGCAAGGTCTTCCCTGCCAGCGAGGTGTAGGGCGAGAGCATCACTTCCACGATCTGAACATGCCCGCCTTCCAGGGAAGCCAGGTCTATATCTGTTTTCCGCTCGACCTTCAAGGTTTGCAGCCCCTTAAGCACTTCGATGTCCAGGGGTCGTCCGCCGACGATCAGCAAGTCGCCTGCCTGCACAGGGATATCTGGTTTCGGCAAATAGAATTCGGTTCCATTACGCACGATTCTCAAGACTGCCAATCCATAAGCGGCGCCCAGGCGGCTTTCCTCCAGGGTGCGTCCAACCAGCGAGGATTCCTCCGGGATCCGGATGGTGAGCAGGCGTTCCTCGAGGCGATATCCTGCAGCGTCACTCATCTCTAGCCTGCGGTAACCGGGCTGGGTGTTGAATTCTTCGATATTTTCTATAGGGCCCTGTATCAGCACCCGGTCTCCTGGATTCAAAAACAAGTCTTGCAGGTTGGTGCGCCGGACGATCTCTCCCTGGCGAACGGCAAGAACATTGACATCATAGGTATTACGCAGGTTGAGTTCAGCCAATGTCCTGGCGGCAAAGGGCGATTCAGGCGTCACTTCAAACTCGGCCAGCCCGGCCTTTCCCGATACCATGTGTTCCTGCGCATGACCGTTATTTTCGATGGTGAACAGCGGGCGCTGGCTGATCTCATCGATCCGTTCCAGGCGTCCCAGCGCCAGCAACCGGTCACCAGCCTCCAACGACGTATTTGGCCCGGCTGGCACGCGGCGGCCAGTCTTGCGTTGGATGCTAAGGATGTTCAAGCCAAGCGCCCGCCCAATGCGGCTCTCGATCAGCGTCGTTCCAGCAAGCGGACTATCTTCGGGCAGGACGAGCATCGCCAGCCGTTCATCCAAACCATACTGGCTACGGTTGGAATTTCCATCCGGGCTGTCATCGGCAGACAATACCTGCGGGGTTTGCCGGTCAGGCAGGAAGCGCCTTCCGATGAGAGCCATATACAGGACGCTGAAGAACAGGATGACCAACCCCCCCGGGGTGAAATCGAAAATGCCAGGCGGGGCATAGCCGGCCTCGCGCATCGCATCCCGGACGACGAGGTTGCTGGCTGTTCCAATAAGCAGGATCAAACCTCCCAGCAGGGAACCATAAGCCATCGGCAGCAACAGGCGTGAAGCCGGGCGTTTTGTGCGACGGGCAATTTCGAGCGTTATTGGCAGGAACATCGCAGACACGGCCGTATTGTTCATAATCGAAGATAGCAGCGCGGTAACGCTCATCAGTACGGCAATCAGGCGGCCCTCGCCTTTACGCGCGAAGCGTAAAACCTGCGCGCCAATGACGCTGGATACCCCCGTACGCGCCAATCCTGCTGAAAGGATGAACATGGCCCAAACGGTCACCACTGCCGGGTTGCTGAAACCGGATAAGGCTTGTTCAGGCTGGACCAGCCCGCTGAAGAACAGTGTCACCAAAACCAGCAGCGCCGCTAGATCGATACGGACAATCTCACTGACAAAAAGGACGATCGCGCCAGCCAGGATAATCAGAACAATCAGGATATCTTGGGTCATAGGTTTGGTTCTCTGAATTGATTTTACTCTACAGCGAGGAGATGAAGATGTTATAGCGCCCAGAAGACTGAAAAAAACCGGTTTAACGGTTAGCAGGCCAATTGTTCAGGATCGAGACGAACAAGTCAACAAAGCCCCGGGGTACAGCGCCTTGTAATTTCAAGACAAATGATTGCAAGGCGCTTGCAGCACTGTAGCTGTGAGATGTGGGAGCGGGCAATGCCTTGATACTCTTATAGGTGATTATGCTATACTACAGCATAAGGAGAATCTATGATTGATCCTGTTCAACTTCCTTTGCTTCTTAAAGCCATAGATTTCGTATTCGAAGAGGGACGCAAAATCCTGGAAGAGCGTCGCGAACGAAGAAAACTGAATGATGTACCCCCAAAAAGTCAAGATTCGGAACCAGTGAAAGATCTTGTGCTCCCTGAACCTGAAGATGAAAAAGGAATCAGGCAGGATTTACTTACCTCAAAAGTAGATGAATTATTATGGCAAAACCACCAATTTGAAATCCAGCATCTGGTCAAACTTTTGGAAACCTATTCCCATAATTATTATCTTGCCAGAGAGCAATATGCAAAATGGGGAAACGCACTTGTGCCTCCCATTATTGTCCACAACATGCAGGATGCAGAAAACTCAATGATTGAAACCATAAAACAGCTCGAAATTGTTTTGTCGAAAGTTTACAAAAAAGACATCAACTTAATCCAATAGAACGCGGGTGCAATATGAACACAGAAGAAATTGCTCATCTGGAAAGGATGATCGCTTTACATAAAAAGAACCTTTACAGCCTTGAGGAAATGCTGGCAACATACGGCACCGACCAACCTCTACATCTCATTAACAGCGCCACGATGGAAAGGGAGGCAATTGCCAGGTACACCAAACAAATCGAAGGTCTCAATTCCAGTCACAAGGAACGCGAAAAATCAAGCTTAATGGCAAACCTGCCAAGACGACCTTATTTTGTCGGGAGGGAGAAAGAATTAAGTTCAGCCCTGCAATCTTTACAACCGAACAGTAGAACTTTTATTATTGGCATTGAAGGCATTGGAGGGGTGGGGAAATCCGCTCTTGCTATTGAGGTAGCCCATCGTTGTATAGAAAACGATCTCTTTGAATCCGTCATTTGGATTTCAGCCAAGGAATCCATCCTGACGCTCCACGGAATTGAACCGATCATCCCAGAGGCTAAATCTTTATCTGACATTCTCATTACAATCGGTACAAATCTGGGGAATCTCACAATCGGGAACTTAACGATTCAAGATCAAATCAAGCGAGTTTATAATCTCCTGGCAAGACAGACAACGCTCCTTATCCTTGATAATTTTGAATCTCTGTCAAAAAAGGAGCAGTCGGACATTCTCGATTTTATACGAAGATCGCCGATTACTCTTAAAATCATAATTACATCAAGAGAGAGGGTTGCTGAAGGACAGATCATTCGGCTGCAAGGATTATCTTTTGCGGAAAGTAGTGCCCTGTTGGAGTGGGATTCCCAGCAAAAAAACATCCAGCTTACTGCGGACCAAAATAAGTACCTGGCTGACCTGACTGGAGGTCTTCCGCTGGCGCTCTTATGGGTACAGGGGCAAATCGCTATTCTGGGTTATTCGGTAACAAAGGTTTTGGACAAATTAAGCCTGGATGCAGACATACCCATACTACAATACTGCTTCAACCACAGCTGGAATTTGTTAGGGAACACTAACGAGAAGAGGCTCCTGTTCGTTCTGGCCTTACAACCTGATGCTGTTTCAAGGGAAGCCCTGAAAGAAATTATCGAGATTGATGATGATGACAGCTTTGACATTGCGATCAGTGATCTTCTACAGTTAACGCTAATCGAACACGAGCCGGACAAAGATTATTTTAGCATCCTGCCATTAACACGCAAATATATCCGTACCCAGTTCGCCACTGATCGCGCTTTCATCCAGCGGGCTGAATTGAAGACAGCCCAATATTATGTGAAGCTTTTGTCAAAGAAGAGCGGCTACAAAGAATGGCGCGGATATGACGAATTGTTGTTAGATCGCAACAATATACTGGGTGTAGCGCAGTGGTGCTACAAATCCATACAAAAGAAACAAATCCGCTCCAATTCCCTGGCAAAGAAAAGCCGAAACATAGCAGAAATACTGGTCCAGATAGGCACTCAATTTGGCAGCGTCCTGTGGCAACGTGCGTATTGGTATGATCGTCTGACACTGGCTCATGCGGCTTTAAGTGCCGCAAGGTTATTATCAGACTGGAAATCTGTAAGCACGTTTGCCAGGAACATATCCTGGATCTATTTCTATCAGGGTGACTACCTCCGGGCCTCTCAGTGGGCTGAGGAAGCTCTTTCAGCAACTAGGATGACGGAAGATGAACTGTTGATTGCTGCCGCAAAAAGGTTGTTGGGGACCGTTGAGTTGCGGCTTGGGAATTTTGACCGTTCCGAAAGCCTATTACTAGATGTACTCGAAACAAGCACAGCGTTTGCAAAAGATGATTACGGGATATACAGCAAAGGTTTTGCACAATATGGTTTGGGCGATCTTGAATATGAGCGCGGAAATGTCGCCAGAGCCAAGGAATGGTATCAAAAAGCTTTGGAGACCTGGCAGGATCCCCTTCGTAAGGACCCTGTCCGCCATATCAGTTACGCGCTAAATGGACTGGGATTTGTTGCCTTAGTTGAAAAGCGCTTCGAAGATGCAAAACACTTTTTCACGGAAGGGATTCAATCGGCTGAGGAGTTCGGAAGAGTCGATGAGCTTGCAAAGGGACAGCTTGGGTTGGCTTCTGTTTATTTTGAAACAGGCGTTGATTTGACAGCAACCTTGAAACTCATCAATGAGGCAATTGAAAGTTTTCAACATCAGGGAATGCAATACGAAATTCAAAAAGGCCAAAAGCTTCAGGAAAAAATCTTGAACGCGCAGGCTCAAATAACAACTTCTCAAAAGTAATAAAATGGATAATGAGCTTAAGATTTTCCTCCAGTCGTTTAAGGAATTGGAAAATCTATTTCGCGCACTTCCAATCACTGATACCCAGTTTCAACAGTTGAAAGGTTCTCTTTCGAGCATTCAAGAAAATGCCAAAGATCTGGTCCTTTACGACTCGATCACTCATGCTCTTAATGCACGAGCGAGAAAGTGGCTGGTGCCGGATGAACTAATCAAAGGGATGGCAAAGATCGATATCTATGACTTGCGGCAGGCAAACAAGGTTTACGGCGTCTCGGTTGTTGATACAGAATTACATAAACTGGCATTTCAACTGATGTCTATTTTTACCCCTGACAAGGGTGATTACGTACAGAGATCCCCGGGCAGCGATGAATTTAGGATTTTGTCTACTTCCAAACCGCCTCAAGTAATGAAACGATGGCTGTCGGAGCTCTATATTGACCAGGAATCGACCTCACTATTGCCCTGGGATTTTGGCGTAGGCTTTACAGAGACCGAGGCAGAAAATGAACTTCAGAAGCAGCGAAAAACCTTCAGACCAGTAGTGCTCAGGCAAACCATTCTGGAGAGTCATTCGGAAATTCCAAGGCACATGGAAGAGAACAACAATTCCCAAAGTTGGAATGAGTTTAATATGCCTTATGAAAAAATTATAGATAAAATTTGTACTATAGAGTTGCCCGCCACACTAGAGCAACAGGCAATTACGCAGATTCGGATTACCAAAAACATAGTGGAAAACATAGCAACCAAGGATGCTTTGACAGGCACCCTCAACGGGCTTGGAGCAAAATGGTACCTGGATCGTACGGTTATCAAAAGCGTGGCATTGACAGACATGCTTAACATGCACGAAGGGAATACCCGTTATGGAAGTGCCGCGATAGATCAAGATCTTAAGCGGTTTTCAAATATGCTTTTCAAACATTTTCCAAAAAATGAAGGTTATCTACTGTTCCGATCCGAACGCGCAGGTGATGAATTTAAGATAGCAGCAACCAGAGATAGTATTCCAGAGCTGGAAAACAGGATTCGTACAGCCTGGCAAATGGATTTGCACCGCGGGTTGCTCGCATGGAATTACGGTGTCGGAAGAAATGAGGGCGAGGCCCATGTTGATCTGTATCGAAACAGAGTTAAGGAAACAGAGATTATGGAACAGTCAATATTCAGCGGCAAATCCACCTTTATAATTCTCAGGCCGGAAAGCGAAGATTACCCTGGTCTGTTTAAGCTTTCAGAAGAAAAAGCCCGTGTCGTTGACGGAACGCCGATCATGGATTTGCACTTAACCGTTCAAGCCATTCGGAATGTGGATGATTTTGCCGCTTTGAAAAAGCGGCTTGAAGAGTATGCTGCAACATTATGCCCTTTTGAGATAAATGCTGGGAATATTGCCAGAATGAATGTAAACAACCAGCAGGGGAGATTATGGCTGTTAGCGGAAAGAAATTCATTCCTTGAAAACATGTACAACGATCTCGGCCAGATCGCAAGCGAAATGGGTTATGAGAGTTACCCTTATAAATCCCAGAACTGGTTGCCGCATATAAAGATTGTCGATTTACCGGAAAACACAACAACCCGGATAAAGGATCCAACATTCGGAACCGGCGGTGAAATCACTTTCACAGTAAGGCAATTAGAGTGGACAGTACAGAAAGGTCCAGAAAGATGGGAAATGCTGTATCAATTTCCATTCTCATAAGAACCTTCTTTTTAATTTTTTGATATTCTCATTCATTTGCCTCCTGTGCAAAAGATAGGATGCTTTTTTAAAGTGCGTGCGTATTCCATATGCTGGTTTTCCGTCCGTTACCGGCCGAATTTAGATCCTTGGGGAGTTTTCGTAGTAGCTATCAGGAATTGAGGTACGGAAGTACTTACGCACTCCCGTACCTCAATTCCGGACCTTTTCACCTTATGAAGAGGTTTAGAGAACCCAAAATTATGCTATTATCTGATGATAAACTAATGGTGTTCCCAGTGAACCTCCAGTGATAACCGCCAGAGGTACGAACAAGAAATTCTCACTGCCTCTTGCATAAATACGTGAACTTCTAACAATCAAAACACGGTTAGATTATGGTTATCGGGCTCATATTTGCCAGCTTATTCAGAGAAGTCCGAATTTTGGGGTGCTAGGCGGGCGTACGCTTGCCCAACACCCCAAAATTCGGGTACTTTTTTTTCGAATGTGACACTGCCAAAATCGTATAGCAGCATTTATGCTTAAATCAATAACAAAAGGCAAAGCATAATGACAACCATCCTCATTGTTGATACCCGCCCAGCCGACCGGCAACAGTATACGAACTTGCTGGGCTCTTTTGGGTATCGCGTGTTGGAAGCTAGCGATGGTTTGGAAGCATTGGAACTCGCACGTACCGAACTTCCTGACCTGGTTATCACCGATATTATCATGCCCAACATGGATGGATTTACTCTTACGCGCCGCCTGCGCGCAGAGCCGCTCCTGGCAGGCGTGCCGGTCATTTTTCAAACAGTTCATTATCTTGAATCCGAAGTACGCAAACTGGCAACTTCCAGTGGCATCGAGCATATCCTTGGAAAACCCGCCGATCCTCAGCAAATACTGAAAGCGGTGCATGAGACTCTCAAACAACCTATCGAGCCTTCCAGATTGCCTCAAACCGGGGAACTCCAGCGTGAGCATCTTCAACTGCTGGCAGACAAGCTCTATGAAAAAAATATTGAGCTGGAGAAAACCAACGAACGCCTGCGCAATCTCTCCTTGACCGATGAGCTAACCGGATTGAATAACCGGCGCGGCTTCATGATCCTGGCCAACGGATTGTTGAAATTCTCGCGACGCGCCAACCACCCGTTATGTTTGCTGTACATTGACATGGACAGCTTAAAAAAAATTAATGACACCTACGGTCATGCGCATGGGGACACTGCTCTAACTCATTTTGCCCACGTTTTGACCCAAACTTTTCGCGATTCAGATGTCATCGCGCGCATGGGCGGAGACGAGTTTGCGGTCTTGACCATTGACGCAACGGAAAGCAGCCTTAATGGCATTCAAGCGCGATTGCAAAGCAATGTGGATACTCATAACCTTAAATCGGTTCGCGGCTATAATCTATCGTGCAGTCTGGGGATCATCCGGGTTGACCTGGCTTCCACCTTTACTGTAGAAGCATTGCTCGCCCAGGCTGACGAAGCCATGTATGCCCATAAAAAAAGAAGAAAAAGGAAAGTGTAGCCTGTCCAAAGAGCTTGTTTAGGGCATAGACGCCCTATCCAACCCTTCGACCGGCCCTGCCAGTGGATCGCATCGCCTCATCCAGAGGCAACACTTCACTCGCCACGGATACAACCGCGGTGAAAAGGAATTATTGGTCATCCGGTTTATGTTGTTGTGGGATATTACCAGATCGAAGATCGTGAGACTTAGATGGCGGTCCAGCTCGATCTTTAGTCTGCGTGAGTTTCTGCTCAAGCAAATTAACTATGCTTTCCATAGAATGTTGACGCAGATCTCTGTATCCTGTTATTTCAGTGATTCCAGGCACTTTGGTATCGTCTAATTTTATAAGCAAAAAATATTCATTTGCGTCTCGTAACGCACTTTCCTGCAAAGAGGTTCGCTCTACTTCTGTCCACTTTTTAAGCGGATAATATTGGGAAATAAACATCACACAGTATCGCGCTTTCCTGCTATAGATATTAACAAGATGATCTAGCATATCTTTCCCCCACAGAGCGCCAGCTTGAACCTCATCAAGAAAATTTTTTATACTCTTGTTGCTAAGCAGGTTGGCAAATTTTTCTGCAACTGCTCTATCTTCGCTCGCAAAGGATAGTGCGACATCATATTCAAATTGATCATCATTATCACGAGTCATTTCATTCTCCTACAATTCCCTTTGAACGCCTTGTAGAAAATACTCACCATCAGCGCGTACAGTCCCAGTCATTCTATGAGAGGTTTCATAAATCGGCTATGAGGTATTCCCCTATTATTCATCGAACCCATCTGGTCGCAATCCACAACCGCCAGCGCAGCCGGGCCCAGGCTCGAATGCCCTGGCTGACCTGTGACTTTACAGGCGGGTGTGCGCTGAAGACCTGAGCCACATGCAGCGCCACCAAATTTTCGACCTCCTTATCCAGCGCTAAAAATATTCTCCCGATCAGTCGGTTTTTGGTCCGCTGGAGCCTGTAGCTCAATGCAAGCTGTAACTGGTATGGGGTGTGCCCACCTGGCAGATCAGGCAGCAGGCGCGCGGAAGACTCTTCCAGGCGCGAATAGATCCGAGTAATCGCCCTTGGGGCAGGAAGCAGATACAGAAATCCGATCTCCATCGCCTGCCAGAGGCTCCATACCAGGGCAAATCCTGTTCCGGCGATAAAAAGTTGGCCTCCCAGGCTGGTGACCAGCGTACGCCAACCCGTTCTCAGCCAGGCGATGGCCTGTTTCTCGGGGGAAAGGCGGGGGGGCGGCTCCGAAGCGCTCCCGTCCCCCACTCTACCAATCGAGGGCTGTCCAGCCGTTGGCTCGAATTCTACCCACCCAATCCCTGAAAAATAGATCTCGACCCAGGTGTGGGCATCCTTTTGCCGGACAATGTACTCGGCCGTTGGATTGTTATATTCGCCGCTGGCGTAACCCACCACCACCCGGGCCGGCAACCCCACAGCGCGCGCCAGCACAACCATCGAAGTTGCGTAGTAGTCGCAGTAGCCCTGTCGGGCTGTGAACAAGAAGTAATCCACCACGTCACGGCCGGGTGGAGACGGCTCGACTTCCAGCGTATAAGGAAACGTGCGCAGGTAGGTTTCGATCGAGGCTGCGCGCTCATACGGGCTGAGATCGGCCTGGGTGAGTTCCCGGGCCAGCCCAAGCACACGCGCGGGAGTGGTTTCGGGTAGTTGCAGGTAACGCCTGGCGATCTCCGCGGGATAGTCGCTGCCTGCGCTGCGCAGTTGAGAGATATTCACCTGTGGCAGATACGAAATAACAGTATATTCTTCGACCTCTGTTAGTGCACCCAGCATATCACCGTTGTGTACGGGGCTGGGCTCTGCAGGCGGTTTCAAACGCCATGCGATTTCGATATCCACATCGGCCTGAGCAAGGGTGCCGGCCCAGAATACCGACCCCTTCTGGCCCACTGCCCGTTTTATATGTTGGTTTAAGATGCGATAGTCTTGAGGCAACTCCAGCAGCGGAGTATTGGCAGGGAATTGAAGGCTCTGGGCCGAGCTGCTAGCCCAGCCCACCCCGGAGTAGACGTCATACGTGATCGCTCGCCAATAGTAGCGGTTCGGATCTAGATCATAGACCATTTCAGGGATGGGCGGTAATTCTCCGGTGCTGATGATCAGCACCACATCCTCTAATTGTTCGGGGGGCATACCCAGCAGGTGCTGCCGTGGCAGCCCGCTGGCGCGGTAAGCCTGGTTATTTGCGGCATTGGGTGGGGCTTCCAACCCCAGCGATTCGGCCACCCGGTCTTCAGTGCCTTTTCCTCTTTCACGCAGCCTGTCAACTAGGTCACGCCAGGAAAGCGACGGAACCATAGCCGCCGAAAAGACCAGCCCGACCGTTATCAGCCCGACCATGATCAAGGATTCAATCGCGATGCTGTCGGAGTAGTCTACCTTGCGTCGTTGCCACTGCTCGTGCAGCCATTCGTTCCTTGCCAGACCCATTGACACCAGCAGGATGGCAAGATATAGGATCACCAAGCCAACATCCTTGCGGGTGTAATCGAGCACCAGAGCGAGCAGGGCACCGCCGGGAGCAAGCGCCACAAAGGCCCGCCGGTGCCTGTGTAGTTGCCAGCCACCCCAGGCGCCTACCAGCCACAGAAGCAGGCTCCATACCAACCCGGCTGCCAGGGGATCTACTAGAGGTTCCCCGCTGAACAGGGCTGTGAGCCACTCCGCCAGGCGGATCAGAACACTGGCCACGTGGCCGGACAATTCTGCCCAGGCTTCGAGCAAAGGGCCGGTGTCGATCGACAGCCTGGCATCCATCCATAGAACGAACTGGGGGATCAGAGCGAGCATAGCCAGGATCAGGCGCCCAAGGGGCCGGGCCAGCCCTGCAGCATAGAAGAAGACCCCCGTGATCCCAACCAGGCTCAAACTGAACCAGACCTGCCTGGGGCTCAGCCAGCTGGTGCTCAGGCCCCACGCAACCAGCACCGCGGACAGTGCAACCGGCATCAGCAGGGACCAGGTGATGCCCCGCACCAGCTCGCCCAGCGCCAATGCCAGGCAGCCAGTGGCCGTCAGCAGCAAAAGCAGGCTGAAATTTTTCCTGGACCAGTTCCACAAGAGCGGCATCATTTTGCCAACTTTCGCCAGCTATGATCACCCGGGGAGCGGACAGGGATGGCCCGCCCTGTAGCGGAGATCCGCCATTCCCATTGACCATGCGTACCGGGGTGCGCTTCGGGTCGATCCAGGAACTCGCGCAAGATCGTATGGCAGGTCAGATGCTGCCTTTTAAGCTCAGCCGCGACCCGGGAATTATCCAGTTTCCTGTCGAAGGAATGCAGGTCGAGCAGAATAACGGTTGGCCTGATCCCGCGCCGGTTCAGGAGCGGCAGCGCTGTCAGCCAATCCAACCTGGCAGTGGGTGTGATCATGACCAGGCTGCTGTTGCGGCCCAAATTAGGACGGATATGTTCAAGCACCTCCCCTAAGGATGTTTTTCCGCTTTCTGCGAGCGCAAGCCTGTGCAAGATTTCCCACCTCTGGCCGGCGCCAGTGCGAGGCGGCAACCAATCCAGGGTTTTTCCGTTCACGATCAGTCCTACCCCGCGATTAGCGCGCAAGCCGCGCTCCGCCAGCGAGGCCGCTAAAACCACCCCGTGCTCTTCGGTGGAATCAGCCCCGGTGCCCGCCTGCGCTGCCGCCTGCAGGTCCAGCAGGATCCACCAATCGCTGGCGGGGGTCCCGTCGAACAGGCGCACGAACGGTTTTGCCTGGCGCGCGGTCGTCTTCCAATGCACCAACCGGAGGCTGTCGCCGGGCAGATATTCGCGCACGCTGCCGGAATCCACTGTTCTCTCGGGCGCATTGGGGATCGGGCGGCCCTCGCCGCTGTACCCGCCGGGGATAATTTCCAGGGCCGGTAAGGGTACAACCGGCGGCATGACCATCAGGGAAGCGCGGGCAGGGTCCGTGATCGTGACGGTATACACGCCAAACGGGTCTCCCGTACGGAGGCTGGTATCTCCCAGCCAGTACAGGCCGCGCCGGTTGCAGGTTCCCTTTTTTCGCCATTGGGTCGTCCCGGAGCCGTCCACGCCGGTTGCCAGGCTGGCGTTGTAGCCTGGCAGTGAAGAATGGTCTTCGAGCTCCACCCAGGTTGCAGGGAAATGGCTTTTGTTTTCCAGTGTGAAGCGTTCTTCCAGAAGGTCGCCCACCTGCACCCAGCCATAGCGGATTTCGCGAAGAACCGTCAGATTTTTCGCGAGACTTCTCGCCCATACGAACGATATCAGCCAGACGCCACCCAGCCCAACCAGCAAAACCGTCCATACCCGTGAAGGATCGATCAACTGCATCATGACGGATGCAATCACAAGCAGGGGCAGGAGACGCGTATTGAGCCGCAGATGTGCTTTCACAGCTTTATTGTATGGTATTTCTAGCGATGTATCACTTTACAAAACTTGTTATGGAATTCTTGCCTTCATTCTCCAAGCCAGACTTCAACATTGTGCTCCTCGCCAGGCAGATCCACCGGGATTAGATTCCCGGGTAAATCTTTCCCGTCCACGCTCATTTTGACGACACCCTGACAGATGCCCTGCGGGTTGTGGACAACGATCCGGATCAACCTGCCCCTGAACCTGCGCGCCGCCGAAAAACCGCTCCAGGCTGACGGGATGCACGGGTCGATCCGCAGGCCATCCGCTTCGGGGCGGATTCCCAGGATATAGTGCGTGGCGCTGAAATAGCTCCAGGCTGCCGCACCCGTCAGCCAGGAGGTTCGGGTGTTGCCCGCACGAGGGGAGTAGGTCGAGTAGGTTGTCTGCGCCTGCACGTACGGCTCGGACTGACGGATTTCAGCGCGGGTGTTGTACGCGGCAGGCATGGCTGCGCGGTAATACTCATAGGCACGCTCCCCGTTCCCAAGCATGCACTCCGCCATCACGCCCCAGCCCTGGGTGTGTTGGAAGATGCCCGCATTCTCTTTGATGCCCGGGTTGTAGACCACGGCGCGCATTACTTCAATGGGAGCCTTGACAAAGGGCGGGGCAGCAAGCATCAATCCATAAGGTGTGGCAAGCTTCTCATGGACGGCCTCCATGCTGCGCTCGGCCTGCTTATCGGTTGCCGCACCACTGATCACCGACCAGACCTGCGTGTTCAGGTAGACCTGTCCTTCCTGATACCCTTTTGTACCGTAGACCGTGCCGTCTTCGCCGATAGCCCAGATGAACCAGTCGCCGTCCCAGGCGCAAGCCTGGATGGCGGCGTCCAGTTTCTCGCGTTGGGCCAACGCCCAGTTTGCTTCCCCGGATTTTCCCAATTGCTCTGCAACCTCCCCGTAAACATTCAGTCCCAGCCGCAGCTGAAAAGCAACGAACAGACCCTCGCCGTAATAACCGAGCCGCAGGCAGTCATTCCAGTCCGCGGACAGGCCGCAAGGCAGGCCGTGCTCTCCGGTACGCTCCAGGTTGAACTCTAATGCGCGCCGCAGGTGAGCGAAGACGGTTGCTTCGCCCCGGTCGGCGTATGGTAGGACTTTGTTGTAGAAACCGAAGTCACCGGTCTCATTGACGTAAGCCGGGACGGCGTTTAAGAACCACAGGCAGTCGTCCGAGCGGTATTCTTCTTCGGCGGGCGGAGATTCGTGGCCGGGCCGGTGTTCGAACGGCTTGATGACCGGGATCGCGCCGCCGTTGGCGAGCTGGCCGGTCAGCATCAGTTCCAGGCGCTGGCGGGCCTCTTCCGGGATGGCAGCCACCACGCCGAGGATATCCTGGACCGAGTCGCGGAAACCCAGCCCATCACGCTCACCGTTATAGACCAGGCTGGCAGCCCGCGACCAGGCGAAGGTGATCAAGCTGTTATATAAGCCCCAGACGTTGACCGTGTGGTTGAACTCCTCGTCGGGCGTTTCAACGATCAGTCCTCCCAGTTTTTCATGCCAGTGTTCCTTCAGCTTTTGTAATTCAGTTGTGGCGCGCTCAAGTGAGCCGAATTCGGCGAATACCTGCTTACCAATCATGCGAGCATCGCCAATGCCAAGCAGGATCAAAATCTCGCGGCTCTCTCCTGGCTGGAGGGTCAGGTCTGTTTGCAAGGACCCGCAGGCGTTGTCGCCATAGGCGCAACTGTTCGTGCAGCGGCCCTGCTCCACGGCCAGCGGGTTGTGATATCCACGGTAGGGTCCCAGGAAAGATTCGCGGCTGGTGTCGAAGCCGTCGATAACGGAACCAGCCAGACCCATCCAGGTATGGCGCGCGATGTCGTGCAGGAAGATTCCTTCCGAGGCAGTTGTCAGGTTGTCCTGGATCGCGACCCGTAACAGGTTATCATCTGTCAACTCGCCGCGCACGATGAAGAGTGAGTATTGCAGGTTGACCGAGTCCTGGTAGGTATCCCACTGGTTGCTGAATTCGCAGAAGCTGAAAACCGAGAGCTCTCGCGGGCGGTCGCTCTGGTTGGTGACTTTCAGCCGCCAGTACTCGAAGACCTGGCCGAGCGGGACGAAGTAGGTAGCCTCGGTTGCGATACCTGCATAGCGTGATTCGATCGTTGTATAAGCCGTCCCGTGCCTACAAGTGGACTGGTACTGGTCGAGCGGCTTGCCGACGGGCTGCCAGGAAGACGACCAGTATTCGCCGCCTGACTTATCGCGCAGGTAGAAGTAGCGGCCCGGCTGGTCCAACGGGACGCTGTTGAAACGCAGGCGCAGGAACCGCCCGCGCGCCGCGGACTTGTAGAAACCGTAGCCACCCGCGTTGTTGGTGATGATCGCGCCGTATTCGGTGGAGCCAAGGTAGTTGCTCCACGAACCGGGCGTGTCAGGGCGGGTGATGACATATTCTTTGGCCGCGTCATCGAAATATCCGTATTGCATGGTATTCCTCTTAGTTGCGCGACATTCATGTCGCGTTACGGTTTAATCAAGCGCGTTAGCGGAAATGACCTGGCCGTACCATTTTGCGCTGGATTTCAAGATGCGCTTCTGGGTCTCGAAATCCACGTAGATCAGCCCGAAACGCTTGGAGTAGCCGAAGGCCCACTCGAAGTTGTCCATCAGCGACCAGGCGAAATAGCCCTTTACAGGGACGCCAATGTCGATAGCCTGGCTCACTTTTTCCAGATGGCGCTTGATGTAGCTCAAACGGGCAGGGTCATCCACCCGGCCATCAGGGCCGACCTGGTCTTTGTACGCCGCGCCGTTCTCGGTGATATAGATAGCTGGGAAACCATACTCGAAATGAAGCCTTCCCAAAATGTTGTAAAGGCCATCGGGATAGACTTCCCAGCCCATTTCCGTATGTTCCTCGTTGGGGTGGGCTGTAACCGGAGCATTTTCTTTTTCACCCACATCCTTGGAGCGGGCAATGTTGCGGGTGTAATAATTGACTCCTAAAAAGTCGATTGGCGTTGAAATCGTTTCCAGATCCGCGGGTTGAACAAATTCCATCTCATCACCGAACCCCTTGACCATATCCCCCGGATATCCGCGCCCGGCCAGCGGGTCCAGGAACCAGCGGTTAATATGGCCGTCCGCCCAGTTGGCCGCATCCCGGTCGGCGACGCTCGGGGAGGCGGCCGCCTGCGGGCTGAAATTGAGCGTAATCCCCACCTTTGCGCCAGGGACGTTGGCGCGGATGACCGGCACAGCCTGCCCGTGGGCCAGAAGTAAATGATGGGAGGCCCCCAGCGCTTCATGTAGATCGGTATGTCCCGGGGCATGGCGTCCTTCCTCGTAGCCAACGAACGCGCTGACAAACGGCTCGTTGAGCGTGGTCCAGTACTTGACCCTGTCGCCCAATGCGCGGCTGAGGACATCCGCAAAGTCACAAAAAGCATCCACGACCGTGCGCGCAGGCCAGCCGCCCTCGTCCTGCAGCTGCTGCGGCAGGTCCCAGTGATAGAGCGTCAGGTATGGTTCGATATCCGCTTCCAGCAAGCCATCCACCAGGCGGCTGTAGATATCAAGCCCAGCCTGGTTGACCTGCCCCCGGCCGGCCGGCAGAATCCGTGGCCATGCAATAGAGAACCGGTATGCATGTAGACCAATTTCTTTCATCAAGGCCAGATCTTCTGGCCAGCGGTGGAAGTGGTCACAGGCTACGTCGCCGGTATCCCCGTTGTACACTTTCCCCGGCGTGTGGCTGAAGCGGTCCCAGATGCTTTCGCCTTTGCCTTCCTCGTCCCACGCGCCCTCGATTTGATAGGAAGCAGTGGCTGCTCCCCAGATAAAGCCTTTCGGAAAAATGAAATTTTTGTCAATCACAGTGAAACTCCTTAAGCAACCCAGAAATCGAAGCTGAAGAGCATGGCTTGCATACCCATCAATAGAATGCTGGCCAACGACCAGACCCGGTCGAATGCTGGCCGTCGTCCCCATTCCGCCAGCACCCAGAACAACGGGGGCGCGGCCAGCACATAGCGGACCATGCCCTGCGCCGCGCCGCTGGTAAAGGCAAAAACGATCATAGCAAGCCCGAAGATGGAAATTTCCGGAGATCGCTTGAAAAGCAAAATACAGGCTATGAAC
>JAABUE010000181.1 GCA_011389535.1 Anaerolineales bacterium | reverse complement strand
ATCTAGCTCGCGCCACAGCGTTACGCTTGGAAGGACATACTGAATGGCTGTTTCAAACTCTCCTGCATGAAAGACAATTGATCCCAGCACTAGTCTGGCTTTCGCAATGCCAGCCGTATAGGACATCTGCTCAGCCATCCGGAGCGCTTCTTCAACCTGCTCGTGCAGATTCGCGCCTTCGCCAGCCAAGTCAGCCAGTTCGCAATACTTCAAGCTAGCGTCGATCTCCCCCCGCTGATCGTCGAGCTGCTGAAACAACTGCTGCGCCTGCCAGGCGCACTGCAACCCATACTCGAAATCGGAAATCGCCGAGGACAGGTCGGCCGCAGCCAGCAGAGCCTGTGCCCGTGCGATCGAAACTGATTCCTTGGTTTCATCCAATGCACGTTGGAGCCAGCGGCGCCCTTCCTGGAAAAAGCCGCCCAATTCCCAGAAATTCAGGTCCGTGCCCAACTGTGCGACCAATCCGAGCGCCTGCTCGTGATCGTGTGCGAGCAACCACTCGAACGCTCGCCGCACGTTATCGTGGTCATCCTTGACGGTCCGCAGCCGCTCGGTTAGCGTCTGTCCTTCCCGATTCTCTGCCGCTCGGAAGACAAGCTGTGCATAGTACCGGGCATGACGTTCTAACGCATCCGCCTCTTGATCGCTGCCGCGCAAATACCCTTGAGCAAAGTGACGGATGGTCTCGTGCATCCCGTAGCGCCGGCGCTCGGTATCAGCCCCAAAGACTACCAGCGAGTGATCGACCAACTCAGCGAGAATCTCGGCGCATGGCTCCCCTGGCGCGCCGACGGCCTCAGCGGCTTCCAAGGTCCATCCTCCAGCAAAGATCGATAATCGGAGCAAGACCAAGCGTGCCTGGGCGCTCAAGAGTCCGTAGGACCAGTCAATCAGGGTGTGCAATGTGCGCTGGCGCGGTATGGTGTCACCCACCCTCTTATTCAGCCAGGCGAAGCGCTGGTCCAGCCGTTCGGCGATCGCTTCGATGGGCAGTGCACGGGTTTGCGCGGCGGCGATTTCAATCGCTAATGGGAGGCCGTCTAGCTGTTGGCAGATACGAACGACCGGCAGAACATTCGCGTCGGTGAGCTTGAATTGCAGCAGCGATTGCGCGGCGCGGTCTATAAACAGCTGAACTGATTCAAAGCTCAGCGCGTCCGCAACCGTGAGTTGTTCCACATCATTGATTGCAGGGGTGGCAAATGGATCCAACCGAACGACGTGCTCCTCGTCAAGATGAAGCGGGATACGGCTCGTGGCAAGTACAGTCAGCCCCGCGGCATCGCGGGTGAGCGTGTGGACGAGGCGCGCACACGCTTTCACCAAGTGTTCGCAATTATCCAGTACCAGGAACATAGTCTTATCGCGCAGGTAATCCACAATTGCGCCGGTGGATGAGCGACCGATGTTGGTCGGCAAACGCAGCGCCGCCGCGACTGCGTCGTCCACGGACTTTTCATCAGTAACTCCAGTTAATTCAACGAAGCAGATGTCATGGGCGAAAACGCCTGCCATGCGGTTGGCAACCTCGACCGCGAGGCGGGTCTTGCCGACACCGCCGGGTCCTGCCAATGTCACCAGCCTGACCGTTCGGCGCGACAGAAAATCGACCAGGCGCGCGGATTCTTGCTGGCGTCCAAAAAAGCGCGTCAGAACGGGCGGCAGGTCAACGTGCGTGGCATGCGACTCGAACAGCGCGTGGGCGCGGATCTGTTCGGCCAGCGTCACGGTTTCAACGGCCGGTGCGAGACCAAGTTCGGTCCCCAGCACGCGGCGGCAGGTTTCGTAAACATCCAGTGCGGCATTTCGCCGATCCGCGCGCGCCAACACGCGCATCAATTGACGATAGGCGGATTCATTCAGTGGGTCGTATTCAAGCAGATGGCGTATCAAGCGTTCGGCTTCAGCCAGTTGTCCGGCGTGTTCATGAAAAGCGGCAAGCTGTTCCAGCGCCGACGTCACCTGCACATGGAAATGTTCGCGCTGAACGAGGAGCCACTCGTCGAAGGCCGGGCAATCTGGAAGAGAAAAACCATCCAGAAAAGAACCACGCACGAGATTCACAGCCTTAGCCAGACGGGCAGCGCATTCGGCGCAATCCTGCGGTTGCCCGGGATGCGCGTGTGTACGGCAAGCTTCGACCAGGTTTCGAAAGAGAGTTACATCCAGTTCGTACCTGCTAAGGGGATTGAACTGCAAGTCGAGGCGGCTCGAGATCAGGTAGGGCTGGACATCCTCCTGGGCTTTCTCAAGGTATTTTTGCAGTTGCGACCAGGTGACACGCAAGTTGTTCTGCGCTGCCGCAGTGGAATATTCGGGCCAAAACAGGCCCAATAGAGATTCGCGCGTGTGAGGGTGATCCACTTCGATCACCAGGTAAACGAGCAAGGCCATTGCCTTGCGTTTCGTAATGGTGATCTCCCCTATTCGTGGATGAGAGAGCTGGATCGGACCGAGAAGAGAGAAAATCAATTCTGACATTGTTTGTCTAAATAATGATGAATTAATGCTCATTCTCTACACTTATTAGTATAGCGTAACAAAACCAAGTATGTTCTTGTAAGGATTGGAAAGGAGTTTGTGATGAGTGTAGAACAGATTGCACGTGATTTTATCACCAGGCTGAACGATGTGAACGCGGCGGAGTCATATCTGACGCCAGATGCGTGTCGGCTGGCGGCGTGCTGCCACAGCCCATCCCGGCCAGGGAAGCCATCGATATGCTGAGCGCATTGAAGACAGCTTTCCCCGACTTGAAGTTTGACATCCAAAACGTGGCGGTCAAAGGCAACCAAGCCACCGTGCAGGCGATATGGAGTGGCACGAACAAAGGTTCTTTAAACATGCCCTTACCGGGCTTGCAGAGCATCCCGGCGACCGGCAAACCGGTGTCGGTCAAGGATACCTATATCGTCACCGTGCAGGGCGACAAAATCTCACGGCTCGAGGTGGACTCGCCGCCCGATGGCGGTATCCCGGCTGCGCTGGCTCAAATCGGCGTCACAGTACCGGGAATGTAGTGATTTGACCGTTTTTCTTAATTCTTATTATACGAGGAGAATAACCATGTCAACTGAACAGAATAAAGCATTAGTTCGTCAAATGGTGGAGGAAGTCTTCAATCAGGGAAACGTGAGTCAGGTCGACGAGTTCTTGGCGCCCAACTTCGTTGAACGCGAAGAACTCCCACCCGGAATACCGCGTGATCGTGAGGGCGTCAAACAGCTGACCACCATGTTGCGCAGCGCCTTCCCAGATTTCAAAGCCACGATAGACGATATTGTCGCCGAAGGCGATAAAGTGGTAATCCGTCAGACCTGGAGCGGCTCCCATAAGGGCGAGTTTATGGGCATTTCACCAACCGGCAGGAGTGTATCCTTTGGAGTGATCGACATCATCCGTATTGCTGAGGGCAAGTTTGTGGAACATTGGGGCCAGATGGATAGCATGAGCCTGATGCAGCAACTTGGCGCAATCCCGGCGCCGGGCCAGGCTGGGTAGCATCGCTGTCCGACGGGATAACGCGGTTACACCATTGGGTCGAGTCCATCGTCGGAAAGGAGCGAATGCAATGGCAATCAAGGTGATCGTCGAACTCCACGC
>JAABUE010000180.1 GCA_011389535.1 Anaerolineales bacterium | reverse complement strand
GCCCAGAAAACCGGCCAGCACAACCGGTAAAACGGTGAAGAAACCTGTAATCCCCGTTTGGGTTGCGCTCCCGGTAGTCTGGAGTACGAACCAGGGGATTGCGATCGCTGAGAGCACGTTGCCGACCAGCGAGATGGCATTGGCAGTAAACAGGGAAATGATCGGGAGACTGTTCTTTGTCAATTTATTCCTGTAAACCCAACTTCATGACCGAGTATATCCCGCCGTGGTATTCTGCCTGTTCGAAAAACTTCCAACCCTAACGTTGATCTAAATTTTCTTGACTCCGCGTGTATAGATCCAGGTGCGCAGCTTTTGAACCGGCAAGTTCGTAATGAGTCACACCATTCGACAGTTTCACGAACTGGCCCGGTAATACAGATCGAAGCTCGTCATTGAGAATGTTGGTCTCGTCATTCGAGATGTAGAATGCAGCTACAATAACGAACAGAACGATGGCGACCGATCGCCAATTCTTTTCAGCAGCTTAATGATGTTCACGTTTAACAAGAAATAGTGAGAATTTAATTATTATAAACCTCAACAAAGGAGAAATGTTTCTGTTCCGGGCACTTCGTTCTGCGAATGCTTATTAAACGCCTTATTGTAAACTGTACTTGCTCTAAGAATGGTGAGAGGTCTTTATTTGTTTTTTCCTCGGTATTCCCATGCTGGAAAACCCTCGGTGGTAAAATTCACTATCGCATCTCAAGGAAATGGACATGGACACAGACATACAAACTCGCGCAATCAATACCCTTCGATTTCTTTCAGCAGACGCCGTCCAGCAGGCCAACTCCGGGCATCCGGGGCTGCCGATGGGCGCGGCTGCCATGGCATATACACTCTGGACACGCCATCTGCGTCACAACCCGCGCAATCCGCGCTGGCCGGGCCGCGACCGCTTCATCCTTTCAGGCGGGCACGGCTCCATGCTGCTTTACTCCCTGCTGCACCTGACCGGCTACGACCTGCCACTTGAGCAGCTCCGGAACTTCCGTCAGTGGGCCAGCCTGACTCCCGGGCATCCCGAATATGGGCTGACACCGGGAGTTGAGATGACCACCGGACCACTGGGGCAGGGATTTGCGACCGGCGTTGGCATGGCCATTGCCGCCGCGCATCTTGCCGCTTCCTTCAACAGGCCTGGCTTCGAATTAATCGATTCGTACATCTACGGGATCGTCACCGATGGCGACCTGATGGAAGGGGTTTCGTCTGAAGCCGCTTCGCTGGCCGGACATCTCTCGTTAGGGCGACTGGTCTACCTCTACGACGACAACCACATCTCCATCGATGGCTCCACCGACCTGGCCTTCACCGAAGACCGCGCTGCGCGCTTCGAAGCCTACGGCTGGCACGTCCAAAAAGTGGACGGCAACGACGTGGACGCTGTAGACAAAGCCATTCGAGCCGCAAAAGCGGACCCACGTCCCTCACTGATCGCCTGCCGCACCACCATAGGATTTGGCGCCCCCAACAGGGCGGGCACGGCGAAAGCCCACGGCGAGCCGCTTGGCGAGGAAGAACTCAAGCTGGCCAAGGAAAACCTGAAATGGCCTGTCGAGCCGAAATTCTACCTCCCTAAGGATGCTCTTCAGTTCTACCGCCAGGCCCTGGATTGCGGTCAACAGGCGGAAGCCGAATGGAACCAAAAATTTGTAGCCTACAAGGAAAAATATCCGGAGCAGGGCGCCGAACTTCAGCGCCGGCTGGATGGCGATCTTCCACTGGGCTGGGATGCCGATCTGCCTGTCTTCCCGACAGATGCTAATGGCATCGCTTCCCGTGCGGCCTCGGGCAAGGTGCTCAACGCGTTAGCCCCGGCGCTGCCTGAGCTGCTAGGCGGTTCAGCTGACCTGGCTCCTTCGAACAACACCATGTTGACGGGATATCCTGTATTTAACAAAGAGACCCCCGGAGGGCGCAACTTCCATTTTGGGGTCCGTGAGCATGCCATGGCGGCCGCCGTCAACGGCATGGCCTTATATGGCGGCCTGATCCCGTATGGCGGCACCTTCCTGGTCTTCTCGGACTACATGAAACCCGCCATCCGCATCGCAGCGATCTCTCACATCCCGTCGATCTATGTCTTTACCCACGATAGCATCGGACTGGGCGAGGACGGCCCTACCCACCAGCCTATTGAGCACCTGGCTGCCCTGCGCGCCGTCCCAGGCCTGACCGTGGTCCGCCCGGCGGACGCCAACGAGACAGTTGCTGCCTGGAAGCTGGCCGTGACCCGCAGAGATGGCCCCACCGCGCTCATCCTGACCCGTCAAAACCTGCCCACCCTGGACCGCTCCCTGGCAGATGACGCCGGTGAGCTGGCAAAGGGCGCGTATGTGCTCTCTGACTTCGGCGAAAAAGAACCGGACTTGATCCTGATGGCATCCGGTTCGGAAGTGAGCCTGGTCTATGAAGCGGCGGCGCGGCTGGCGGCGGAAGGCGTCAACGTGCGCGCGGTCTCGTTCCCGTCGTGGGAGCTGTTCGAGGAGCAGGACGAGACCTATCGGGAGTCGGTCCTGCCTGGCCGGGTCCGGAAGCGGTTGGCTGTCGAAGCGGGAGCAGGTATGGGCTGGGAACGGTACGTCGGCTGCGAGGGCGCGATCATTTCTATGGAACGATTCGGCGCCTCCGCGCCCGGGAAAATTCTGTTCGAAAAATTTGGCTTCACCCTTGAGAACGTGATCCAGAAAGCGAAGGGATTATTGTGAGAATAGCTGTTGCCTGCGACCACGCGGGTTTTCCATTGAAGGATGTCGTGCTGGAGGCCGTCCTTGCTGCGGGGCATGAGATCATCGACCTGGGTACTTTTTCGTCCGAAGCGGTGGATTATCCCGATTATGCGGAGAAAGTTGGGGCGGCCATCCAAAGTGAGGAAGCCGAGCGTGGAATTTTATTGTGTGGCACCGGCGTGGGCGCCTGTATCGCGGCGAACAAGATGAACGGCGTCTACGCTGCTATTTGCCATGATACCTACTCTGCCCACCAGGGCGTGGAGCATGACGACATGAACGTGCTCTGCCTGGGACCGCGCATTATTGGCCCGGAATTGGTGCGTGAACTGGTTTCGGCATTCCTGGCGGCACGCTTCGTTGGGAACGATCCCGGCCAGGAGCGCCATAAACGACGGGTTGGGAAGGTGCGGATGATAGAAGCAGGCCAGTCCCCTACAAATGAGGCATTCGATGAACACAATAATTGATCAATTGACCGGCCTGGGCCAGTCGCTCTGGTATGACAATATTCAAAGGAAATTGTTGCTGAAGTCCGCACACGAGGAAAGCGGCGAGTTGGAGCTGCTGATCAAGCTCGGCGAGATTCGGGGCGTCACTTCCAACCCGTCCATTTTTCATAACGCGATTGCTAAAACGAATGATTACGATTCGGCCCTGACCCCGCTGGCCTGGGCCGGCTGGCCGGCTGAGGATATTTTTTGGCAACTGGCTGTGGAAGATATTCGGGCGGCCTGCGATCTGTTCCGCCCGCTGTACGAGAGTTCGCGGGGCGGCGATGGCTACGTCAGTATCGAGGTCAGTCCTTACCTGGCCCATGAAACCGATCAAACCGTTGATCAAGCTAAAGTGCTTTGGGAACGAGTGGACCGGCCCAATTTGATGGTCAAGATCCCGGCTACGCCGGAAGGGATCCCTGCCATTCGGAAGGCGATCGCGGATGGGATCAACGTCAATGTGACCCTGATCTTCTCGCTGGCGCGCTATGCCGAGGTAATGGAGGCATATCTC
>JAABUE010000179.1 GCA_011389535.1 Anaerolineales bacterium | reverse complement strand
TTGATTTTGATCAATTTATGGAAAGGAAGAGAGTTTACAGGCAGATATACCTACCTTATGATAGCTGGCTAAAAAGTGATTCCTCTATGCGCCATTCGGTGCGGAAAAGGATGACCCCCAGGATAATGGCCTGGAACATTTGAGCCGTGACGTCCGTAACGATGACCACCAGCTGGCCGAAATCGTTGGTGTCGGAGGTGATGCGCGAAACAATCCGTCCCGATGAGAACTGGTCATAAAAGGACAGGTCATGCTCCGCTGCGGCATGGAAAGCTTTTGCGCGCAGTCCCAGAACCACATCGCCTACCGCGCGGACGACCAGCGCGCGACGCGCCCAGTTCAAGCCCCAGATGCCTATGCCCACCAGCAAGAGCGCAATGCCGATAAAAATAATCAGGTTGGTAGCAGACTGGCTCTCGGCCAGCCCTTCCCCTTGTACGGGCAAACGGATCAAATCCACGGCCCTCGAAACAACAACTGGCAGGGTAGCGCCCACGCCCGCGATTGCCACCACCAAAACAGAGACAACCGACAGGCGTTTAACCTGCGGTTTGAAATATTCCGCAATGCGCCCGACTAACTGGCGGTCGGAGTACTGCCGGTCGTATTTTTCTGTGTCCAGTCCACCAAAAAAACTCATAAGTCTCCATATGTCATTGCGAGACCTGCGGAGCAGGTCGTGGCAATCTCCTGTTTCCCAGTTACTTGAGATTGCCACGCCCCTCCCTTTGGTCGGGGCTCGCAATGACATTTAAAATGCTATTCCCTAAATATCCTCGCATATGCCTCAGACGTTTTCATCAGCTCCTCGTGCGTGCCGATGGCGGCGATACGTCCCTTGCGCAGCACCACGATCAGGTCCGCCCAGCGGATCTGCGACAGGCGGTGTGTGATCAGGAAGGTTGTGCGTCCCCTGGCCGCGTTTGCCACCGCCCGCTGGATCTTGTCTTCCGTGGCGCTGTCGATCGCGCTGGTCGAATCGTCCAGGATCAAGATGTGCGGATCGGTCAGGAAGGCACGCGCCAGGGCCAGACGTTGGCGTTGCCCACCGGAAAGGGTGACCCCGCGTTCGCCGATGACAGTTTCGTAGCCCTCGTCGAAGGTTTGGATAAAGTCATGCGCCTGAGCCGCACCCGCCGCCGCTTCGACCTCCCCCTGGCCTGCTCCCGGTTTCCCAAAAGCAATATTCTCGCTGATGGAACGCGAGAACAGGAAGATATCCTGCTCGATCATCGAGATCTGGGAGCGCAGGGAGGCCATGTTCCATTCGCGCACATCTACCCCGTCCACCAGCACCTGCCCGCCGGTCACATCGTAGGTACGGTTGATGAGCTTGACCAGCGAGGTCTTGCCCGCGCCCGTCTGCCCGACGATGGCAACCGTCTGGCCCGGCCTGACTTTGAAGGAGATATTCTCCAGAACGCATTCACCCTCAGTGCCGTGCTCAGGATCAGGGTAGGTAAATGAGGCATCCCGAAACTCGATTTCACCGCGCATCACGCCGGTGTAACCCGCCGCGTTCTGGTCCAGGTCCGTTTCACGGTTGATCAGTTCCAGGATGCGGCGCGCGCCGGAGAGTCCCAGTGAAATCTGGGTATAGGCAAAAGTCGAAGCAAAGGTGGGGAATTGCAGCATAAGTAACAGACCGAAGTAAGCCACCACACCACCTGTAGAAATGAGCCCGTCACGGAAGAGAAACAAAGCATGCACCAGGCCAATTGCGTAAGTTAAGCCAAGCAAAAGGTTGGGCAAGAAGCGCGCCTCGAGATCGCCCTGCCGCACAAAGGCATCCCGAACGCGCCGGGCGTTGGTTACAAAGCGCTCGATCTCCGCGCCTTCCTGCGCAGCACCCTTCATGATCTCCACACCATCCAGGGCTTCGGAAAGATGGGTGTTCATCGTCCCGAACGTGCTGCGGACCTCGTCCGTGATGGGCGCAAGCGTCCGCAGGTAGTGCCAGAGTGCAATGAAATAAGTAATTGAATAAAACGCCGGGGCCAGCAAAAGAGAGGGATGATATTGCGGAGCGAAGAAGAATGGCATGATCAGGAACATGAGCGAGCCAACCACCAGGTTGATGCCCGGGCTGAACATAAAGTTGACTTCGCGCACATCATTGGTGGCGCGGGCCATGGTATCGCCTACGGGCTGTAAATTATGGAATGTCATGCTCTTGCCGAGCAGGGAGATATACAACTCGTCGCGGATGTCGCGCTCGATTTTCTGCGCCATCAGTTCCGCGCCGAAGTTGCGTCCCAGTTGCAGCACGCCGCGTACGATTTGCGAACCGCCCAAAATCAAGGCCAGCGGGATCAAGACGCCTGCATCCGGTTCCGGTCCCAGCATCCGGTTGAACGCGTCCCCCACCATGACGGGCACGACGGCTGCCAGGCCAGCGTTCCCCAGCCCGCCGATGAGGATCATGATGATGATCGGCCAGTAGCGAACGGCATGCGAAACGATCCACTTGACCGCGCTGCTGTGGTCGGAGGTGTGCTTGCGTTGCAAGGTGAATTCTGATGGTTGGGATATTGTTGTCATATGAGTTTACAGGTAATCGGATGAATGCACAGGGGCTGATTTTACCTTTTTTATTGCTCTCCCAGTTTTCCAGTTACCCGCCCGCGCCCGCCGCGTTTGGCATGGTAAACGCGCTTGTCAGCAGCTTCCAGCAACAACTCCGCGGTATCCCCGTCTACAGGGAAGTAAGCCACACCAGCGCTGAACGTGAGGTTCAAAGGCGGGTCGCCGGGGAATTGCGTCCTGCTGATATCGTCGAGCAAATGCCGGACCAGGGCAGGCCCACGGAACTGGTCCACCCCTTGCAGGATCAGCACAAACTCATCGCCTCCAAAGCGGAACAACAGGTCTATTGTACGCAAATTGGCCTTGACCCGCTCGACGAAGGAGATCAGAACCTCGTCACCGCGTGCGTGTCCGTAGGTATCATTGACATTCTTAAAATGGTCGATGTCGAGAAAGACCAGCGAAAGATTATACTGGTACAGGCGCGCGCGTTCCATCTCTTCTTGCAGACGGATATCAAAGGCCTGGCGGGAAAGCGCCCCGGTCAGGTGGTCATACAGACCGGCGCTGTAGTCAGCCGGTTTGACCTCGCGCAGGCGCGAACTGAGCAGGCGCATGATCTCCACGCCGAAGCCAGGGATGAGCGCCAACAAACCCTGGAATTTTTCTTTGTTCAAATATCTCAAGCGTGTCGCCACAATGGCTGCCACGCTGGCGGTGCGCCGGATATTTTCGAGCAAAGCGATTTCGCCCACAACCTGTCCCGGGTGACGGAAGGTTAGCAAGGACGGTTCGTCCAGGCTGCCCTGCAAAACAACCAGCAGTCCCGCTTCGATCCAGTACATGCCGTCACCGGGAGCGTCCTGCTCAAACAAAATTTCCCCTTCTTCAAGTTCCACTACGCTACCTGAAGCCTCGAGAAATTCCTTGAGGGATGAGTTGGCCTGGGATGCAACGTCGGGAAGCTTCGAACGCGCGGGAAGATCTTCGTAAACGGTCTGTAACCTTACAAGTGTTTTCGGAGAGAGAAATTGCGCGGCTGCCATGGCTATATGGATTCTAGCATAGCCGGGATAAAAATGCCTCCGGCACAGGAACCGGAGGCTGGCAGGCTGTTATGTTTTGACCCAACCGAGTCCGATTCGCCCGCGCTCGGGTTCGATCTTCAGGATTTCCACATCGATGATGTCGCCCACTTTCAGGACGGTGCCAAACGGGATCTGGGACTTGTGCAGCAGCCCGTCCTGCTTGACGCCAATGTCAACGAACGCT
>JAABUE010000178.1 GCA_011389535.1 Anaerolineales bacterium | reverse complement strand
CTGAAGAAATGAACGATCTTTTCGAAACTGAAAAGGAAATTGGCCTGAAATTACTAACCGAATTGAAAACGAAGTTGGGAGAAATCAACAGCCCTTATCTTTCGACTTCTTAGAAAAAGAAAGAATGATACCCTCATTATGTCGCAGCCTCTTTCGCCGCCGGTATGGGTGGCAACACAAACTGACCTAAACGCCCTTGTACAGGATCTCGCCAAGCAACCGAGCGTTGCGGTTGACACAGAATCCAATAGCTTGCACGCCTATCACGAACAGGTCTGCCTGATCCAGTTTTCAACGCCCAAAACCGATTACCTGGTAGACCCGCTGGCGTTGGACGATATCTCAGTGCTGGGGAAAATCTTCGCAAGCGCCGAGATCGAAAAAATCTTTCACGCTGCCGAGTACGACCTGATCTGCCTCAAACGGGATTTCGACTTCTCTGTCACCAAAATTTTTGATACCCGCTGGGCTGTGCGCGTGCTGGGCTATGCCCGGGATGGGCTGGATGGCTTGCTGAAAGAGAGATTCGGCATCCAGGTGAATAAGAAATACCAGAAGGCAGACTGGGGCAAACGCCCGCTCTCTGCGGAACAGATCAACTACGCGCGTCTGGATACCCATTACCTGCTTCCGTTAAAGGAGATGCTCGAGGCCGAATTGGAGCAGAAAGGCCTTCTGCAGCTGGCGCGCGAAGATTTTGAACGCGCCTCTGACGTGGAAATCCCGACTGCCAAACCGGTGCTCTGGAAACGGATGGCAAACAACCATAGCTTTTCTTCCCGTGAGCTGACAATCTTAAAAGAATTATATGAGGTTCGCGAACGCATCGCAGATGAACTGAACAGGCCGTCGTTCAAAGTGATGGGTGACAGACAATTATTCGATATTGCTCGCATGACGCCCCAGCACCTGGATGAACTCTACGGGCTGGGTTTAAGCAGCAAGCAGGTGGAGCGCTGGGGCAGGGCGATTTTACAGGCCGTCGAAAAGGGACAGACAGCGCCCCTCGCCAAGCCTCAGCAGCCTGAACGTCCGGATGAGGCATTTTTGTCCCGCCTGGAAGCGTTGAAGAACTGGCGTAAAAATACGGCCCGGCAGATGGGAGTGGAGTCGGATGTCGTCCTGCCCAGGCAGTTGATGGAACTGATCGCTGACCGCGCGCCGCGCAGCATGGCCGAGCTGTCGGATATGCTGACTGGTTCTCCCTGGCGGATGGATCGTTTCGGCCCGCAAATATTGAATGTAGTAAAGGGGAGTCGATGAGAATTGGATTTCATGGCGCCGCTCAAACGGTGACCGGTTCCCAGCACCTGCTCGAAGTTAACGGCTCGCGCATCCTGCTGGACTGCGGCCTGTTCCAGGGACGGCGGAGCGAAACCTATGAACGGAATCGGAACCATCCGTTCGACCCGGCGAAGATCGATGCGGTCGTACTTTCGCATGCCCATATCGATCACAGCGGCAACCTGCCCCACCTGGTAAAAGATGGCTTTCGCGGCCCGATCTTTGCCACTCGAGCGACGGTTGACCTGGCAGACGTGATGCTGCGCGATTCCGGGCATATCCAGGAAGCGGACGCGATGTTCGTCAATAAGAAACGCGCCAGGCTTGGGGAACTGCCCATCGAGCCGTTGTACACCATCGAAGATGCCGAGCAGGTGGCCGGCCATTTCCGCCCGATGGACTACGACCAATCCTTCGAAGCGGCTCCCGGCGTAACGGCCTGCTTTGCGGAGGCGGGTCATATTTTGGGGTCGGCTGCGGTTGCTCTCGATATTAATGAGAATGGCCGCAAAGTGCGCCTGTGGTTCTCCGGTGATATTGGCCGGCGCAAACTGCCTTTGCTGCGAGACCCTGTCCTGCCGGATGCCGCCGATTACATGATCATGGAATCGACTTATGGCGACAAGCCTCACCGCGACCCCGAGGTGGCTTACATGGAGTTCCGGGATGTGGTCTCTCGGACGGTGGGGCGGGGCGGGAAGGTGATCATCCCTGCCTTCGCCGTGGGCAGGACCCAGGAACTGGTTTATTTCTTGAACCAGATGATGCAGTCTGGGGATGTGCCGCGGGTGCCGGTGTTTGTCGACAGCCCGCTGGCGGTCAACGCCTCCGATATTTTCCGCAAGCACCCCGAAGTCTTCGACCAGGAGACCCGGGACTTCGTGATGGAACACAAGCACCCGGCGCTGGATTTTCCGCTGTTGACGTATACCCGCTCGGTGGAAGAATCCAAGGCGCTCAATATGCGCAAAGAACCGATGGTCATCATTTCGGCTTCGGGCATGGCAGAGACGGGGCGCATCCTGCACCATTTGCGCAACAATATCGAAGATCCCAGGAACACAGTTTGTATCGTTTCCTGGCAGGCGCCTTATACGTTGGGACGTCGCCTGGCAGAGCGCGAAAAGCGCGTCAAGATTTTTGGCGAGGGATTCACGCGCCGCGCCGAGGTTGCCACCATCGGCGGCCTGTCGGCCCATGCCGGACAGAATTTGCTGGTGGAATATGCCCTGGCGGTCAAAAAGCAGGTCAAAAAAGTGTTTTTGGTGCACGGCGAAGAAAAGCCGGCAATGGTGTTAAAGGGAAAACTGGTGGAGCATGGGATGACAGAGGTCTATTATCCGGAGCTGCATAGCAGTGTCGAAATCTAGGGAGAGTGTCTGAAAACCTTACCACTAAGTCACCAAGACGCGAAGTCGCAAATTTTTCCTTTAGTGTCTTCGAGACTTTGTGTCTTGGTGGTAAAAACCAGGCTTTTCAGCCACTTTCTAAGGTATAATTTCGCGCGCATGTGGCATCTGACACATGGCACAAAATTTGGAGAGGTGCCGGAGTGGTTGAACGGGGCGGTCTCGAAAACCGCTGTGGTCTTCGGGCCACCGAGGGTTCGAATCCCTCCCTCTCCGCTAAAACGCGCCCTTTCGGACGCGTTTTTTATTTGCCACCGCGGGTCCCCATTGGGGGGATGGTATTCGAATCCCTCCCTCTCCGCCAGATAAAAAGATCTGACAGGTTTTTAAACCTGTCAGATCTTTTACTTTATAACAAGGTGTGTCTTACATCCCTGATCGAATACGTTATCCAACCGACCTTCGCGGTGTGTCTCTATTTTCTGCGACATTTCGCTCTACTTCGCGTTCCATGTTCTCGGCGGCACGCTCAAGCCGGGGCTGGGCCTCGCGGCCCTGGCGGTACCAGCTCTGGACGATCTGAGCCGCAGTCTCGCGCCCGCCCAGCCCGAAGGCCAGACCGGCTGCCAGCGCCAGCGCGCCGATAAAGCCCATGAAAAGGGTATTGATCAGTGTGCTTGCAATCCCGATTTGGTTGACCGCAACGACGATGCCGAAGCCCCATACTGCCACGCGTGCAATGGTCCCCAGTAAGTCCGGGTTGCCCAGGCCTGCCTGCGCCGTGGAGCCGCGCACCAGGTTTCCCAACGCATTGGCGGCTAAACCGGCGATGACGAGCACCACGACCGCGACAACCAGGTTCGGGATCCATAGCAAGAATTGATTCAAAATATTAGAAACGGCCGGCAGGCCGAGCGCGTCGAAGGCCACAACCAGCACGATCAAGCGCACGAACCACTTGGTGATCTCGGCCAGCAGACCCGATGCATCGGTGTTCACACCCATGTTCTTCACGAACCCGCTGAAACCGGAACGCTGGGCTAAATCATTAAAACGCACAGCGCGCAACAGCGCTCCAACGGCAGCCGCGAGCGCTCCGGCGATCAACCAGCCAATGATGATAATCACCAGGAAGCCGATAATCCTCGGAATTGCTGCTAAGAACAGACTTAATGCGGTGGTAAGCGATGCTGTTAGTGCAGCACC
>JAABUE010000177.1 GCA_011389535.1 Anaerolineales bacterium | reverse complement strand
CGCCTGCCAGCGGGAACAATTGCCGCACCACCGTCGTGTGCTTGCCTTTATCCAGGGCCTGACTGACTTCGTCCACCTCCAACCCCAACCCCGGTTGCATGGCGTTCAGCAGACTCGATTTCCCGGCGCCGCTTGGCCCTGCCAGCGCGCTGATCTTGCCGGCCAACGTGGAACGCAGCCTTTCTATGCCTTGCCCGGTTTCAGCCGAGGTGTAAATGATGGCATAACCGATATCCGTATACAGGCCAAAAATGGACTCAGCCTTTTCCTGCCCTACCAGGTCCACTTTGTTGGCCACGATCACGGCCGGAATGCCCTGCTTCTCTGCGATGACCAGGAACCGGTCGAGCATCCGCAACTTCGGCTGAGGATGGGCGCAGGCGAAGACGAAAACCGCCTGGTCGGCGTTAGCCAGCAAAACTTGCTGGTACTCGCCCTGCGGCCGCGGGTCAAGCCGGACGATAGCCTGCTTCCGTTCTTCGACCTCATCGATCATCCCGGAGCCATCCTCCGACAGCGCAATAAGGACCCGGTCGCCAATCGCCGCCAGATCTCCCGTGCGCGGACCCTGTTTCAGCCGCCCGCGCAGTTGACAAACGACCGGTCCCGCCTCGGTCTCTACGGTGAAGAAACCGGATTGGGCCCGTGTGATCAAACCAGGAATCAGTGCTGTATCATTCAACGTGCCTTCCTCCTGCGGGGACTCAACTTTTGCAAAACCAAATTTATTGCCCTTCAGGCTCTGGCGTCTCGGTGGGAATGCCGCCAAAGGGAGTGGGCGTCTTGGGAACGCCATAGCTGACTTCCCAGGGGAACAGGCTTTGCGGAGAGCCATAGAAGTAGACCTGAACCATGCGCCGGAAGATGGGCGCAGCCCACTCAGAGCCTTCGCCCCCATTTTCGACAATCACCGCGATAGCAAGGTCCGGCTTATCAGCGCAGATCGGATAACGATCAAGATTGCTTGTGCAGTCCGTATAGCCAGCGAACCAGGCATGCGGATCCCCCGATCCGGATTCGGCTGTGCCGGTCTTGCCCGCCGCAGGGAAATCGAAGCCGCGCAAACTAAAATTTGCCGTACCACGTGTATTATGAATTACGTCCCAGAGCGCATCCTTCATCACCTCAAGATTGTCTGAGCGCAGAGGCAGGGTGCCGCGCGCTTCAGGCTTGAAAACGACTGTCGGATCGCCCTCGATCGGCTCGATCCGCTCGACCAACTGCGGGCGGTAGAGCGTGCCCCCATTGCCAACCGCGCCGATCATCACGGCCACCTGTAGCGGGGTCACCAGCACGTCACCCTGGCCGATAGACTGGTTGACAGCCTGCACCAACCCACCCGGATCGGTGATCTGACCGGCTTCTTCATCCACCTGCTCGATCCCGGTGGGAGCGCCCAGGCCAAAGGCGCGGGACATCTTGGCAATATCGCTCCCGCGGTCGAAGTTGAACAGGTCGAAGCCGATCTGCCAGAACCAGGGGTTGCAGGAGCGCGTCAGTCCTTCCGGAAGCGTCAACAAGCCGGAGGGCACGCTATCGCTGGTGTTGCATTCATTGCCATCTTGAATCCTATCCTGGCAATGTTCATAGGTCCAGTCATAGCGCACCTGGTCAGTCATCCCCCTCCATTCATACTGGCAATCCAAAGTCGATTCAGGCAGGAACAACCCGCTTTCCAGCCCGGCAGAAAAGGTGATGATCTTGAAAACCGAGCCGAGGGGATATTGTCCCTGTGCGGCGCGGTTGACCAGTGGTCGTGCGGGGTTATTAAGCAGTTCGGTTGCCAGGCTGTTGTTGTAGTTTTGGGGTTCGAACAGATTGGCATCGAAGCCAGGGGCGGAGGCCATGGCCAGCACACGTCCGCTGTCACGTTCCAGCACGACCACCGCACCGCGGAAACCGGTCAACGCCTGCTGGGCATAATATTGCAGGTTGCTGTCGAGGGTCAAATAGACAGAATCGGCCGGCTGCGGATCGCTGTTGGCGATGCGCGTGACGATTTGCCCGCTCCCGGGGTCGACCACGTAGAGTGAGCCGCCATGCTGCCCGGCAAGATAATCCTCGCCCCATTCTTCGATCCCGGCAGCGCCGACGCGCTCACTACCCTGGTACCCCAGCCGGCGATAGTCATCCAGGTTTTCCTCGGAGATGAACTGGGTATAGCCCACCGCCTGCGAAGCCAGGCCTTGATGGTAGAAACGGGCTTCGTAGGGCGTGTATATCAGTCCCCCCGGGTTAAGGTCCAGGATGCGTTCGGCTTCCTCCACGGAGGCTTCACAGACCGGGATGTACCAATCCAGGCCGGATGCATCGATCCTATCACGAATCTCTTGAGGGTCGATGATGCATAAACTTGCCAGCTCGCTGATCAGAGTGCCGCTGGAATCGTCGTTCATCTGCCCGGGGATGATGCCCAGGGCAACCGCGTTGGCCTGGTTTACGATCGCTTCTCCGTTGACATCGTAAATATTGCCGCGGGCCGGGATTTGATAGTCCATCGCCAGCCGCATGCCGCCAGCCAGCTCAGGCAGGATCAAACTCTCGTCCCACTGCAGCTTCCACTCGGCATCTTCCAGGCTGAAACGGGCGACCATATCCCGAGAAATGTCTCCCACCAGGGCGGTGTGATAGATCAAACGGAAAGCGACCTGGGCTGTGTACGGGTTGTTGATCAATACAGATAAGATTTCGTAGTCGAAGCTCCCGGCGCTCATGATGTTGAGCGCATCTGCGTGACGCGTGGCGAAGTCCTCAGCTGAGATCGAGTCGCGGCTGACCTGGGTGAGCCTTTCATACATCGCTGCATAGTTTTCGGCTTCAAATGCTTCCAGGTAGGAACGCATCGGTTCCTCCGCATCAGGAGCCGATGAAATTGTCACCGCCGGTGGAGGCAGCGGTGTGGGTGTACTGAAAATGGATGAAAGACCGATCCCATCGGAGCTCAGACTACAAGCTGTCAGCAGCGAAAAGATCAAAACGAGATTGATCCAGCGTAGTGATTTCATTCTTCACCTTTATATGAATTGACCAATTCTCCGCTCAAAATTGAACTGGAGATTTGACAATCATACTGTAACACAGCCTGGCAGCGGATAACTGCTGAAGGCTGAGGAGCGATACCAAACTGTCCCAGGAGATAGGTCAGGCGGCAGAGAGGCAGGCCCATCACGCTGGCAAAACATCCGCGTAGAGTCTCGACCGGCTGAAAACCCGGGTGCTGGATGCCGTAAGCGCCGGCCTTGTCAAGCGGGTCGCCGCTCCGAACGTAGACCTGGATTTCCTCGTCACTGTAAGCCCGCATGGGCACGTCGGTAACGGTGAGGTCGGTCTGGAGAGAGCCGTCGCTCACGCGGAGCAGGGCAAGCCCGGTATGGACCTGATGCGTATGCCCGCGCAGGCGTTTGAGCATCCGAACGGCATCCTGTTTGTCCACGGGTTTGCCGAGAATTTCACCCGCATCCACAACGGCTGTATCCGCCGCAATAATAACCTTATCAGCGTCTGCTTTTTCGGCGGACTTGCGCGCTTTCATCTCTGCCAGGCGCAGCACGTAGTCTCCCGGGCCTTCGCCGGGGTGCTGGCTTTCGTCCACGTCTGCGACGAGAACACTAAAGCTCCAGCCGCCCAATGCGAGCAACTGCTGCCTGCGGGGTGAGTTAGAAGCCAGGATCAGGCTGTTTTTTTCGTTCACGGGTTGAGATTCTAACACAATCTCCCCTTTGCACCTTAGAGGGGATAAGCGCAGGAACCGGGCCTCGGGTATCCAAACAATAGTGTGCGAGCACTGGCAAGTTAAGGGGTGCCGTTGTAAAATGTGTAGACCTGACAAGTTTTTGAAACCTGTCAGGTCTAATAAGGAACCGGAGGTAGCTGTGAAGGAGTTGCAGGATCGTATTTTG
>JAABUE010000176.1 GCA_011389535.1 Anaerolineales bacterium | reverse complement strand
CGACATGAAATGGTACCGGTATGAAGAGTTGCAGTGCAACCCGGTGACCGACTTGGAGCTGTCTGCCCGGTTACGGGAAATGTCTGCCAATCTATTCGTGGGGTTAAATGGGACAGGCTATGGCCGCTGTGATATCCGCATGAACGCAGAGGGCGAGCTGTACATGCTGGAGATCAACCCACAGGGCGCGATCTTCTACCCGCCCGAAGCGCCCGGTATGGCGGATTACATCCTGCGTTTTGACCCGCTCGGACACACGGGGTTTGTGGACCTGTTGTTCCGTTCGGCGCTGGCGCGACACAAGCGGAAAAATCAGGTGCCAGCGTTGATCAGTGCAGGTCGATAATTTCAGGATATCTCGACGGCCCATCGAGCAAATCGGTGGGCTGGTCTTTTAAGGTAGAGTCGAAGAAAGAAATCAGATAATCGTCTACGATCTGGGTGACGCGCTCTCCGTTGAGTGGCCCTTTGAGTCCCAGTTGGGGGGTGATGGGGGAGAGCATGGGCAGGTCGCTGAAGTCGTAATGGGTGGTGCCCTCTATTGCGATCACGCCGGTCGCTTGCGCAAGATTGGAATAGAACGGGTTGAACAGGCGGTTGTTTTTGCTGTCAACGTCATCTGCCCAGCGCTGGCTGAACATGAAGAAGGCCGGCTGGGACAGGCCGCTTTCCTGTACTTCTGCCGAAACCGGTGTCATGAACGGGTCCATTGCCAGCACGGCCTTGCAGCGCGGGTCGGTGCCACAGAACTGGATGGCCGCGCCGCCGCCGGTCGAGTGGCCGTAGACACCGACGCTGGTGAGATCCAGGCTCGAAAAGAGCGGGTCCGCCGGATCCCTGTTTTTCTTTTCCATATAGTCCAGGGTGAGGGTTATATCGCCTGACCATTGCTCCACCAGTTTGCGCGCAGCTTCGGTATATCCCGGTTCAGGCATGCCATCCGGCAGCGCGGACGGGTTGTTGTAAACAACTTCTCCATCCGGGAAAACGGTCACGACTGCGCCAAAGGTATGCTGAAGAGCGACGACCACATAGCCTCGGCTGGCCAGTTCCAAAGCCTGCCCGGTGTTCTGGGCAGCGAATCCGCTCCAACCATGTGAGAACAGGATGATGGGGTAGCCCTCGGAAGAAACATGCGGGGGTGCATCCTGCCAGGCAGGCGATTCGGAGAGAGCTAGATGGTCGAGGAAAAACGCGGGCAGTCCAAGATACTTTGAGATCGACCGGCCAAAAACGGTAGCCTTGGGCATCCAGGGAGCGTGCTGGTCGTTTGGACCCGGATCGGCCGGATACCAGACCTGGATCATGAACCGGCGTGGTTCTTCCTGGCCGGAGTACAGTTCACGGCGCGAGGAATCGGACAGGGCGAAGGTTCGTGTGCCGACCGGGTATGTCCCGCCAGGAGCCGGGATCGAGGGTACCGGCAGCAGGGCAGGCAAAGCCGTTGAAACGGCAAGCAGGACAAATACCCCGAACAGACCTGCTGCCCCCCAGCTTATGCGGTTGAAATCCTTCATTTCAGGGTGGAACAAAGTTGGTAACGCAGCCAGCAGGAGTATTCCGGTCAGGAGATAGAGCGGGATCATCTGCCAGCGATAGCCTTCGAAAAGCAGGTGGGCGCCAACCAGCCCGGAAGCAAGGAGCGGTAGAAAATTGAACGGGTAAGCGTTAGCCCTGCCGGTCAAGAAAGGCCAGAGCAGGTAGCTCCCGAGAGTGACCGGAATCAGGATTTCGAACAGGCGCATTATGCCTCCGGGCTGAGAATGGTCAAATCCCTTATTGTGGAATACACCAAATAAGAGCCTATGGAAACAATCAACCCACCAACCAGCATAAATATAACGTGCAACAACTGTCCGTCACCTTTAATGACGGCGTGTTCCGGCTCTTGAGAATGGTAGACAACGATTACGGGCTCGCCAACATCATAAGCTGGCGGTCTGGAAGAATAGGATGTAACAAATTCCACATTTTGCCCGCTTGCGGTTTTAAACTGGACCACAGGCGTGTACGTGCTGCCGTCGCTGTCGTAGTTTTCCTGCAGGGCGACCACTACGCCCGGAGCTTCGATGCCCTGCTTTTCCATGGCCCGTTGGCGGTAGGTCAGGCCGGAGCCGATCGCAAAAAACAGCAAGCCAAAGCTCAGGAACATAAACGGCCAGACAAGTTGTTTGTTGAAAATTGCTTTCATAACAATCGCCCCTTCATCTTCCCTCCGATGTTAACTATGGCGTCACCTGGTCAAAAGAGTCCAAAGTCTCCTGACTTTGGAAATCCAACGACGAGAGGCGTTGGACTCCGGTATATAAGGCACTAAGACGGAGTATTCAATAAACTCGGTGACTTCGTGTCTTCGTGCCCTGGTGGTCAGATTCCCTGAACCGGCGCAATGAAAAAGGCGATGGCTATAAAATGCGCCAGCGCTGCTAAAATCACGAAGATATGCCAGACTTCGTGGAAACCGAATTTTCCCGGCCAGAAATTCATGATCTTGGTGATATAAACCACCGCGCCAAGAGTGTAAGTGATACCGCCGACCACCAGCCAGGCCAGCGCCCAGGGTGGCAGCACGCGCAGCATTTCCCCGATGGCTGCAAAGCACAACCAACCCATCACGAGGTAAATCCCGGCGTTTAGCCAGCGCGGCGCATTGATCACAAAGATCTTGACGATGATTCCGATCAGCGCCAGCGACCAGATGATCGCCAGCATGCCCCATTTCCAGAATCCGTCGAACATGATGGCGCAAAACGGGGTATACGTCCCGGCGATGAGCAGGTAAATGGCGGAATGGTCCAGTTTGCGCAGGGTTTGCAGCACCCCAGGCCTGGCCTTGACCATGTGGTACGCGGCGCTGGCGGCGAACAGCAGCACCAGGCTAACCCCATAAATAGTCAGCGAGACGGTTTTGCTGAGGCTGCCCCAGCCAACGATCAACAGGATGATCAATCCGATCAGGGCCGCGATGGCGGCGAAGAAATGGGTCAGTCCGTTGACCGGTTCACGTAGTTTTTTGAGCATGGTTACCTTTTCTCTGCAATCACAATCAATACCAGGCTTGATTTTACTTCAACCTGTTCGATTTTCGCTTCAAAGCCCGCTTGTAAAAAAGGCTGTTTCAGTCTTTCGCTGACAATTTCTACCGGTTCGGACGGGGCCTGCCCGGTGACGCGGAATAATCCGGCTGCATACCGTTCCATCGGTTTATTTCCGATGATCCACGCAACAGGCAGGACGATAAACCTGCCGCCGTTTCTCAACGTTCGGTGCACTTCCTGCAGGGTGCTGGGGTCGAAGATGTAATTGGAAGGGAACGTGGATAGAACAGTCTCAAAAGATCCCCTCGAGAAGGGGATGGCCTGCGCCAGCCCGCGTGAAAGCTTAGGCTGCGTGTAATTACTACCAGATAAGCGCTTTTTGGCGATCCGTCCCATTTGCCGGGACTCGTCCAGTCCCACGACGAACAGGCCACGGCTGAGAAGGATGCGTTGCAAATGCCCGGGGCCGTGACCAAGCTCCAGGACATGAGGCCCTTTGATAAAGGGTACGACCGCCCGGATCCAGTCTTGCCAGCGCCCCAACGATACGGTCGCTGCAACGATGTCGTAGCTCCAGGCAAAAGGATGGTAGAGCAGATGAAATATGAAACGCAGTAAGCCGGCGAGGGGATGCATAGTTATAAAACAAGGGTTTGACCATTGCGGTCAAACCCTTTCTGGTTGACGAGGGCGCGTGACTTACATCGCCTCTTCTACATCAGTCTTCGTGCGGCTGGCTGCTTTCTTGACACTGTCAACAGCTTCCTGTCCCATGGTTTTAGCGGTGCTGACAACTTCACTGCCCCGGTTTTTAAGTTCCTTGGCCAGTTCGTCAGCGCGGGCGCGGGCTTCAGCAGCGGTCGCTTCAGCG
>JAABUE010000175.1 GCA_011389535.1 Anaerolineales bacterium | reverse complement strand
TTGAAAAGGATAACCCACATATAGGGGGTGTATTTCGATGGTTTATTCTCATTTTTGGAACAAGTGAGCGATTTCTCCACAGTTGAGTCGACTTATCCACAGTTTTTAGCGACTTATCCACAGCTCCAGCCTCGGACTCTGCTTTGGCCTACCTTCGTCTACCCCTAGATATGGCCAGGTGCGCTAGAGAGCGCAGCCTACGCGTCGTTGACCCCAGATGTGGCCAGGTGCGCTAGAGAGCGCAGCCTACGCGTGGTTGACCCCCAGATATGGCCTAGGCGCGCTAGAGAGCGCAGCCTACGCGTGGTTGACCTGGTCTGCGGACTTGCGCTTTGATCTGCTCTCAGATGTAGCCTTTGAAGGTGACTGTCACCTGCATTCAAATGCTCGTGGATGTCTCCAACCCGTTTGCCTGGGCGATTTCATCCAGCAGGATATCGAGCTCGTCCAGGTATTGGTCGAGCCCCTCTACGTGCTCGCCGAAGCGTTCCCCGGCAAGCCCTAGAGTAGCGCAAGCCGCTTGCCAGGTTTGGGTTTCATCTTCAGGCAGGACGACGGCGGCATGAGTCCAGGTGTTGAGCAGCGGCCAGAGCATTACGCGCGGGTCATCGCCGCCCAGCATGGCTTCAAAGCACTTCTTGTAATAGTTCAAACGGGCGGGATGGATGCGCACGTCCGCTTTACCGGTTTCAAAGGCCGCTTTGAACATGGATTCCCAACCCGGCAGCCAGCCTTCCAATGTGGAAGCATCCAGGTCTGTGCCTCCCAGCAACCCGAGAAAGCCAACGCTCAAGCCGGGACGCCCGGCCTGCTCTGCCAAAGAGGGTAACAGCAGCAGCAAGCGCCGTTCCGGCAGCGGCGGCCCGTGCAGTTCAGCGATCACGTTTGCCGCATGGTACAACGACTTGAGATACTTGGCCACTTCCTTCGGCCCGGCAGCATCCCCCACGTCCATCAGATCGAACCAGATCTTGCGCCCGTGGTCCAGCAGCTTGCGACAGCGTTGCAGCACCAGGGCCGGTTCGTGGAACTCGAACCCCGCGCGGACAGCCGACTGGGTGAACTCGATAAAATGCCGGCTCTCGTACAAGCGCATCAGATCATAGACTTCATATCCCAGCCAGGGGTTGGCGCGTAGCTCGCGCGGCGGGTCATATTCCGCCCTGGCGCGAAAAGAAATATCCAGATGAAAATCGGGGGTGAGACCGACGATCTCGCGAGTCATAAGAGGCTTGTTGGCCGTGACCAGCACCAGGTCGATATCGGTCACGCCGCCGAGAAGGGGATCTTCGGTCAGCAGAGAACCGGTCAGGTATGCAGCGATGATGTCCTTGTTGTTATATAGCCGTTCCTGGAGCGTCTCTTTGGCAATACGGATGAGCGATTCACGTGTGACGCGCATAGATCCCTCCTAAATGGAGTTAGCCTTGTCCCGGGAGATTCTCAAACCCGGACGGAGCATCGACCTCGGGCATAGGCAGACCCGGTTGGTACGGAGACAGGCCCAGGCTTTGCTTGATGCGGTTCTCGATCAAAGTCAGATGTTCCGGTGTCTGGATGATGTTCAGCGGGTTCGTGTCGATTTTCAAGACCGGAACGCTGTCGTATGGTTTGGAAAAGAAAGCCTCGTAAGCCTGGTTCAGTTCTTCGATGTAACTTCGTTCCATCTGGCGCTCGTAAGACCGGTCACGATAGGCAATGCGCTGCATGAGCACATCTGTGGTGGCCTGCAAGTAAAGGATCATATCTGGTTTGGGGATTTTCTCCCCCAGCGCCTCGTGGACCTTGTGATACATAATCAGTTCATCGCCGCTCAGGTTGATGCCGGCAAAGAGGGCATCTTTGGCAAAAGTGTAATCTGCCAGCAGGTTTTTGCCTCCGGTCAATATTTTGGGTACGGTGCTGTTTTGCTGGCGATAACGGCTGAGTAGAAAGAAGATCTGGGTCTGGAACGCATATCGAGCCCTGTCGCCGTAGAAATCCGAGAGGAAGGGATTCTCTTCGAAAACTTCGAGCAGCAGATCGGCATCAAAACGTGCTTGTAACAGGCGGGCCAGGGTGGTCTTGCCTACGCCGATCACCCCTTCAATGGCTACGTACATGGACAGACTCCGGTCGGTGGTGTCCGCTAAGGATACCATAAAACCCCCTTTCCCTATGAGCAGACCGGGCAAGATATAATACCCGCATGCCTCGTATTTGTATCGTTCCTGTGGTGCGCAGCGGCGGGATGGCTTCCTTTCGGGTAAAGTTTGAGGACGGGTTGGAGAAGCGCGGGATCGAAGTGACTCATAATCCAGAAGAAGAAGCGGATGCCATCCTGGTCATTGGCGGGACCCGTCACCTGCTCCCGTTACGGCGGGCAAAACGACGCGGCATGCCCATTGTGCAAAGGCTGGACGGGATCAACTGGGTCCAGCGCGTGCGTTGGAGCGGGTTACGATATACGCTGCGGGCAGAATATGGCAATGCCTTACTCTCCTTCATCCGCAATAAGCTGGCTGACCGGGTTATTTACCAGAGTAATTTCATATGTGATTGGTGGCAAGACTGGTACGGTGCGGCGCATGTGCCCGAGAAAGTGATCTTGAACGGCGTGGATTTGGAAACCTATACGCCTGTAGGGGGGGATATCCCTTCCCCCTATCGGGGACAGGCGGGGGACTTTACCATCCCGCCCCACCCGCCCTATCAGATACTCGTGGTGGAGGGCAGCCTGGCCGGCGGGCTGGATATGGGGCTCCGGGCGGCGGTTCAACTTGCAGAAATCTTATCTGAGCATTTCCCCATAAAACTTTCGGTTGCAGGCGCGGTAGACAGAACTGCAAAGGCCAGGCTTGAGAAAGAATCCAAATTTACGCTTGAATTCCTGGGAGTTATCCGGCGCGAGCAAATCCCTGAACTTATGCGTTCGTCCCATTTGCTCTTTTCGGCAGAGATCAATCCGCCCTGCCCGAACTCAGTTATCGAGGCGCTGGCCTGCGGCCTGCCGGTGGCCGGGTTCGACACCGGCTCCTTACGAGAGTTGATTGGGCCGGATGGCGGCAAACTTGTCCCGTATGGCGGAAACCCGTGGAAACTGGAGCAGCCTGATGCGCCGGCGTTGGCGCAGGCAGCGATTGAAATCTTGCAAGAACAGGAGCGATTTCGGAAGGCTGCGCGTGCGCGGGCAGAGCAGATATTGAGCCTGGATAAAATGGTGGATGAATATTTGAAGGTTTTGTTGGAAGGACTTTAACCACAGAGTGCACGGAGAACACTGAGAAGAAAACTCTGTGTACTCTGTGGTCTCTGTGGCGAGTTAAAGGAGAAGAAATGGATGAAGAGATCAAAGAATTTTTGTTGAACCATTTACGCGCCATTCAGGAGAATGACGTGGCTGCCTATTACGAAACCACCGCCGAAGACCTGACGCTCTACGAGTGGTGGGTCACGCCGCACCGCCTGAACGGGCTGCCCTTCCACGAGTTCATGATGAACGCCAATGCCGAGAGGGGCTCGGTCTTCGGGGCGGAGGATCAAGGCCAGAAAGCCAAATCCCGTCTGGACCTGGCCAACCTGCATATCCAGCGCTACGGCGATACCGCCATCGCCAGCTACACCATGCTGGTCAGCACGGCGCTGCCCGAGGGTGTGCGGGTGGCATCGCACAACGAGAGCCGCGTCATCGTCAAGATCGACGGCCTATGGAAGGTAGTACATTGCCACAAGTCACCTGCCTGGCAGGCGCCGCATGTGCTCGCCATTGATGAAAAGTAGCAGCAGTTCTTACAACTGGCTATGGCTGAGCCTGGCCCTGATGCTGATATTGTTTTTAGCCTTTCTATTGCCGCTGATCCCGAATGATTACTGGTGGTACGTGCGGCTTGGAAACGATATTATTAACAGCCGGGCAATCCCTATTGTTGAT
>JAABUE010000174.1 GCA_011389535.1 Anaerolineales bacterium | reverse complement strand
CATTGCCTGCAGGGTCAAGTCAGTCGTGGTCACAGTGCGTATCTTCTTGCCAACAAAATCCTGTGGGCGCACGATGCCAGAATCAGCGAACGCAAAGAACACGATCGGACTGTGTCGATAAATGACGGCAATGCTACGTACCGGCTTACCCGCAGCGCGCGCCAAGATCAAATCTGCCGGTTGTGCAACGCCAAATTGCGCAGAGCCGCTCACAACCGGCGCAATGAAGTCTATTTCGGGCCCGCCTTCGATGAACGAGACCGCGAGTCCTTCCTCGGCATAATAGCCTTGCTGATCTGCCACATAGAATCCAGCAAATTCCGCTTGATGTGAAAATGATAGTTGCAGGGTGACCGGTGTGAGCTCAGGACTGGAGTTGGCTCCAGGGATGCAGGCTGGCAGACCTAAAGCAAGCACAATGATGATTATTCCCTTGAGACCTGAGCGTGTTTCCATACGGAAGGTTCCTTACCCTCAAAACATAACTATTTCTCACAGATGCTTCATGGAGGATTCGGATGTATTCTATGAGCAACAAATTTTTTTTCGTCCCGCTTCATCTTCGAAATACGCTTTTCTCCAGGTATGGAAGCGGATAAAGGTTATCACAATTGACTATACCGTATTGTAACTCAAATGCAAGCAGTAACACTTCTGCAAATTATGGTTCTCCAGGATTTAGAGCTGCGAGAACATGAGTCATCCCAACAGGTCTATAATTTGCCTGAAAGGAGCCCTAAAAGGCAAAAAAAGCCGACCCTTCGCGCGGGTCGGTTAAGTTTGTGTAAATGGTGAAACGCGTACTGAGCCTGTCGAAGTATCCGTGGCTAAAATGCTGAAAGATTAATTTCGGAGTGATTGATATGATTCAATATGCATATCGAATCAGCCCTCATCCCGAAAAATAGATAAGGGGTGTTCAGCGCTGATGGCTGTCCGTACACGCGCGCCGACGGGCAGAATTTTGGTATGCTCACTGAAGGCATGCAGGATGGTGCCCGAATCGAGGCGCAGGCGGTATAGGTTGTATGCGCCACGGAAGAAGCGCTCGATGATCACGCTGTTCCCCTCGCCATTCGGGTAAAAATCAACGTCATCTGCCCGCAGGGCAACTTCCACAGGCGAGGAAACGGGCGCATCGACAGGCTGTTGGAGCAGGCCGATCTCGGTCTGGATACCGCCCGGCACAGTTTTACCGGGCAGAAAATTGCTGTCTCCCATGAACTCGGCCACAAAGCGCGTGCGCGAATCGTGGAAGATTTCCTCAGGAGAGCCAATCTGTTCCAAATGCCCTTTTTGCAGTACGGCCAGGCGGTCGCCCATGTAAAGAGCCTCCTCCTGCTCGTGCGTAACAAAGACGACAGTTGCCTGCATCGATTTGAGGATGCCGCGCACGTGTTCGCGCACGTTGGCGCGCAGGTCCGCATCCAGGCTGCTGAACGGTTCATCCATAAGCACCAGCACAGGGCGCGGCGCAAGAGCGCGAGCCAGGGCCACCCGCTGTCGTTCTCCGCCGGATAACTCATGCAGGTAGCGCTTTGAGAAAGAAAGCAACCCTACCATGTGGAGCATTTCGCCAACAATCGTGCGAATCTCGGCCGGCTTTTTACCTCGCAAACCAAAAGCGACGTTTTCGTATACGGTCAGGTGCGGGAACAGGGCATAATCCTGGAAAACCATCCCCACGCCGCGCTGCTCGGGTGGAATAAAGACGGAAGCAGAGGCGACAATCCGGTGATTTAATCTAATCGTACCGGAGTCCGGGCGCTCCAGGCCCGCGATCAGCCGCAGGGTGGTCGTTTTCCCGCACCCGCTCGGGCCTACAAGCGCCAGGATTTCGGCCTCACCCAGTTCAAAGGAAATGTCGTTTACGGCCGATTGTGACGCTCCGTGGAATTGTTTTACGAGGTTTCGGACTTCCAGAGTGCTCATTTGAATATCTGCTCCCTGCGTAAGAGGAAAAATAATGGTAACGCCGACGCCAGCAGAAGCATGAGCGCGGCGGGAGCGGCTTGGATATAGAAGCCATCCGTTGCCCATTGCCAGACCCGTACGGCAAGCGTATCGAACCCGGCCGGGCGCAGCAGTAAGGTAGCCGGCAATTCCTTCAGCGAGGTGAGGAACACCAGGGACCCGCCTGCTAATAACCCGGGCAGGATAAGGGGTAAGGTCACTTGAAACAGGGTTTGCAACGACGTCCTGCCAAGCGTACGGGCCGCCTCTTCCAGTGACGGTGAGAGCTGGTTCAACGCCGATTCGCTGGCGCGCACCGCCTGGGGCATGTGACGCAAGACGTATGCAATTACCACCACAAACGGGGTTGCGTAGAGGAAAGGCAGTCCGCGATTGACGAGCAACACAAGGCTGAGCGCGATCACCACACCGGGCAGGGCGTATCCCACCTGGCAGAAGCGCGAGAGAAATTTCGACAATCGAGTCGGATAGCGCACCGCCAGCAAAGCAACCGGTAGAGATAACAAAACTGCCACGAATGCCGCCAGCAGCGAACTCCACAAACTGTTCCAGACATAGCTGCCAAACCCCTGCGAGCCGGTCCGGAATACCGTTGCCAGGGTTTGCGGGTCGAGCAAGGCTTGAACGCTCCACACCAGCAAGACCAAAACGGGTACCAACAAACTCGCAGAAACAATTCCTATTACCAGAAAAAATGCAGGTACTCGCCATTTACCTAAATTGTGCAGTGGCGCGGGTCTCCAGTTGCTTTCCAATTGCGTGAACCGCGCACGTCCCTGCAAACGCAGCTCGCCCCACAGGATGATGATCGCCAAAACAACGAGAATCCCGCTTAAAACGGAAGCAGACGACCGGTCGTAGCGCCCCGCGAGTTGCACGAAGATGGCGGAGGAAAAGGTCTCGTAGCGCAGCAAAGCGACCGTCCCGTATTCTGCCAGGATGTCCAGCGCGACGAGCAGGGCTCCGGCTGTGAGCCCGGGTCTCAGGGCGGGCAAAGTAACCTGAAAAATCGTCTGCAGAGGGCTGCGGCCAAAGGTGCGTGCGGCCTCCTCGAGCGAGGCATGCAACGAACGAAACGCCGCGCCGCTTAATAAATAAACATAGGGGTAGGTGAAGATGGTCAGGATGAAGGCCGCACCCCAGAATCCGAGCGGGCTGGGTGTAAACACAGGCTGGCCAAAAATAGCCTCGAGCGCCTGCGGAATATATCCGCCGCGCGGGCGCAGCAAGGCCAGATGCACAATCCCGCCGATATAAGCCGGGATTGCCAGCGGCATGGCCAGCATCCAGCGGAAGACTTTTCGAGCGGGCAGGTCGGTCCGCTCGGTGAGCCAGGCCATACTCACGCCAGTCAACAGTGCCCCGCTCGTCACCGCCAGGACGAGCAAAAGCGTATTCCCCAGCAATTTCCAGATGCGGGTTTGCAACAGCCTGCGCCAATCTTCCGGTTCCGCGCCAACGGCGCGGATGAGCACGTACACCAGCGGAACAGCGACGAAAAGCGCTACCAGCCCCGCGGCAAGGTACAACCGGGGGCTGATAGGGATGGCTTTTCGCCGGAAAATGGGCAAACGTAAGTGCTGCGTAATTTGCATCCGTGTATCAAGGGCGGCGAAGCTCTCTGCTCCACCCCTCGTTTTTCTTTAAGGCAGGCCCACCGTATCGATCAGATCAAAAGTTGCATCAGATTCGAGCGCAGCCTGGGCAATATCGACATCTGCAAGCCGGAAGCCGTCCAGCGTCTGGACCTCTTCACGAGGCACCACGCCGGGCAAAATCGGGTATTCATAGTTCAGCTCGGCAAAGATGCGCTGGCCCTCAGCCGAAATCAGGAAGTTGATGAAGGCCTGGGCAGCCGGCAGGTTGGAAGACCCTTCCACAATCGCAGCCGAGGTGGCGTTGGTGATCAGCCCGATCTGGTCTTCTCCCTGGTCAGGGAAGATAATGCCAACATTGCTGCCTTCTGCCTCTTGCAGATAGTAATAGTAATGGTTAACCAGGCCAAGTTTGAATTCGCCGGCGCCGACGGCCTTGCGCACGTCCGTGTGACCGCCAAAGAAAGTAACTTCGTTTGCGATCAGGCCGCGCAGCCACTCTTCAGTGGCCTCTTCACCGATCAACTGGCGCATGGCCGCGATCTGGGCTTGCATCGAACCATTGGTGGACCCCGCGGCAGCCACCTGACCCTGCCATTTCGGGTCTGTCAGG
>JAABUE010000173.1 GCA_011389535.1 Anaerolineales bacterium | reverse complement strand
ATCGAACGGCCTGGCGGGCTGCCGTCACAGTCGAGGAATAAATGAAAAGCGCTCGCCCGACTTCCAACAAGCCATATAAGACCATCAGCAATATGGGAATCGCCAGGGCAAATTCAACAAAGCCCTGGGCGCTTTCTTTCTTATTGGTTTCTAAAACTGAGCTTGATGTTTTTTTCATAGTTTGTCTTCCTGCAATCGGATACAGCGCTCACTTCTTTCCAAAATTTAAGCCTGGTTCCCCTGCCAGGCTCGCCAAATATGCGGAAGTTCTTCGGCGGCCCGGCGGTCATGACTGAGAACAGTTTTAGACCCGTGGCTTTGCGTCATCCGGCTTTCACCGGTTTTGCCTTTGTCGACAAATCAAATGCACCACTAATCAATCGTTAAATTTCATACTGACGACATGACGACTAGCCCAAGATAAAGTTACGTCAAATGCTGTCTCCTAACAAAAATGGAAGGTAGCGGTAGTAAATTGCTCTTACCAGCTCGAAGGCAGTTATTACAGCCGAAAAAATTAATAAATGATCTCTATTAAGTATGCTGAAAGAGTGTCAACCTGTCTGTCAGGAATCCTTGATTTGATCGTTACAGATTCGTTGGTTATCGTTTTCAGTTTTGCAACTTGGCGGAAAAAAAACTGCATATGGATTGTTTGGACTCGCTGATCACATTTCCAAAAGCAGCCTCGTTCTCCGGACCCAGCCTGATGCGTGCTAAATACAGACATGAGAGATACTTTTCATGATACACTTGTTCTAACTTACCCCTCATATCTACTCATTCCTATTCAAAAATTTATGACCTCATTTGTTGCCATTGACATCGAAACCACCGGCCTGGAGGCCGACCGTGATGCCGTTATTGAAATTGGCGCGGTCCGCTTCAACGAGCGCCGGGTGGAAAATGAGTGGACCACACTCGTAAATCCCGGCCGCCACATTCCTGAATTCATTACTGGCCTGACCGGCATTGACGATGCCATGGTTCGCCAGGCACCCAAGCTGCGCGATGTGGCCCACGAGTTGGATGCCTTCGTCGGCGATGCAGCGGTCATAGGCCACAATATCCGTTTCGATCTGGGGTTTCTCCAAAAGACGGGTATCCTGCGTTACAACGAGGTCATTGACACCTATGAGCTGGCTGCGGTGCTGCTGCCGTCTGCGCCGCGCTATAACCTTGGCTCGCTCGGCGCCCAGCTAGGCGTCTTGCTGCCCGCTACCCACCGCGCGCTCGACGATGCTAAGGTCACACAGGTGGTTTTCCTTCGTCTGCTGGAACGCGCCCGAGAGCTGCCCATCGACCTGATCGCCGAGTTCGTGCGCCTCTCGGAGCCGCTCGATTGGGATGCGCGCTGGGTGTTCCAACAGGTGCTGGCATCCCGTCTAAAAGATCAGAAACAGGCCAAGGGCAAAGAAAGAAGCGGAGTAGATTTCCCCTTTTTCCAGGTTGAGCGTAACCGGGACAAACATCCGCCCCTCGAACCGGTGGATATCGATTCCGTCATCCCATTGAACGAAGAAGAAGTAGCCTCTATTCTGGAATACGGTGGCCCTTTCTCGCAATACTTCGGTGCGTTCGAGCAGAGGCCCGAACAGGTAGAGATGCTGCGGACCGTGACCGGAGCGCTGTCCAGCGGGCGGCATATGATGGTTGAAGCCGGCACCGGCGTTGGCAAGTCGTTCGCCTACCTCGTCCCGTCAGCGCTGTTTGCCTACCAGAACAACACCCGCGTGGTTGTCTCCACTAACACCATCAACCTGCAGGACCAGCTCATCAAGAAAGATTTTCCCGATCTGTGCCGTGCGCTCAACCTCGACCTGCGCGCCGCGGTGCTGAAGGGCCGTTCGAATTACCTGTGTCCGCGGCGGTTGCAGTACATGCGCCAGCGCTTCCCTGCCAACGAAAACGAGATACGCGTGCTGGCCAAGGTGCTGGTCTGGCTGCTCGAGAACCAGTCGGGCGACCGCAACGAGATCAACCTGACCGGCCCCGCTGAGCGCGAGGTCTGGGCGCGCATGTCCGCCGAGGACGATGCCTGCGGCAGCGAAAGCTGCGTCAAACACACCGGCGGCGCCTGTCCCTTCTACCGCGCGCGCCAGGCAGCCCTGGCAGCGCACGTGCTGATCGTCAACCACGCCCTCCTGCTCTCCGACATCGCCTCCGGGAGTCACGTGCTGCCTGCCTACGATTACCTGGTCGTGGACGAGGCCCACCACCTCGAATCGGCCACCACCAGCGCCCTTTCCTTCCGCTTAACCGAATACGACCTGGGGCGCATGCTCAAGGAACTCGGCGGGACGACGACCGGGGTGCTGAGCCGGTTCCTGGGCGGGGCAAACGAAACGCTTCGTCCCTCCGACTTCGGCCTGCTCCAGCAAAAGATCAGCCGCGCCACCGACCTGGCATTCCGTCTGGAGAATCTGAACCGCGAGTTTTTCCAGGTCCTGGGTGAATTCGTCAAATTCCAGCGCGAGGGACAGCCGCCCAGCAATTATTCCTGGCAGGCGCGCATCCTGCCTGCAACCCGCACCCTGCCCGGCTGGGACGATATCGAGATGATCTGGGACCAGACCGGCGAGACCTTCCACCATTTGCTGACCAACCTGGCCGAATTATATAAAGAAGCTGCCTCCCTTTACGCCGATGGGCTGGACCAGCTCGAAGATGTGATCAGCGACCTGGGCAACATCTACAGGCGTCTGGCAGAAGCCGAAGCGAACGTCTCCGGCATGATCGCAAAACCCAACCCCGGGACCGTCTACTGGATCGAGGTCAACCCGCGGGGGGAGCGATTGTCCCTCAACGCCGCGCCGCTGCAGGTCGGGCCGCTGATCGAGAAATATCTCTGGCACGAGAAATCCAGCGTCATCCTGACATCGGCTACCATGACAGCGCATGGCTCCTTCGACTACATGCGCCGCACGCTGGGCGCTGAGGTCGCCGATGAAATGGCGCTTGGCTCGCCCTTCGATTACGAGAGTTCCACCCTGCTATACCTGCCCACCGACATCCCCGAGCCAAACCAGCAAGGCCATCAGCAGGCCTTGAACCGCGCCCTGATTGCCACCGCCAAAGCCACCGGCGGGCGTATGCTGGTACTGTTCACGTCCTATGCGGCGCTCAAGCGCACCTCACGGGATATCACCGGCCCGCTGGCGCGCGAAGACATTTACGTGCTGGAACAGGGCGAAGGCGCTTCCCCTAACACCCTGCTGGAATCGTTCAAGGCCACCGGCCGGGCAGTGCTGCTGGGCACGCGCTCCTTCTGGGAAGGCGTGGACGTGCCCGGCGAGGCGCTGCAGATTGTGATCATCACCAAGCTGCCCTTCGACGTTCCCACAGACCCGCTCATCGCCGCCCGCTCCGAGATGTACGAAGACTCGTTCCACGAATACTACCTGCCCGAAGCCATCCTGAAATTCCGCCAGGGCTTCGGCCGCCTGATCCGCTCCCAGTCCGATCACGGCATTGTAGCCATCTTCGACAAGCGCGTAATGACCAAGCAGTACGGGCGTCTGTTCATCGAGTCCCTGCCGCGCTGCACGCTCAAGCAAGGACCGCTGGCGAACCTGGCGCGTCAGGCGGGGGATTGGCTGGGGATGTAGTTATAATCGTAAAGCTCTGCCAGTCAGCACAATGTTGTGCCTTCTAGGGGTCACTGACAGCTTTCCGTGCCGTGCTGCAAAACGCAAATGAGGTAGTCGAATACATTAAAAGGGCTGCCCCGAACTGGCGCGGTAGGAGTCGCTGGAGATTGGCCAAAACCAGGCACGGTCTCGGTTGCTCCGTTTCCTGAGGATGGCGCGCTTAAGGTTGGCGCTTCTGTTGCCGGACCAGCCGGCGCCGGGACAATCGGAGCAGTAGCAGTTTCTGCCACATTTATAATATTATTTTCTGCCAGGAAATCCACGATCTCGTCACGAAAGAGATAAGCAGCCGTGAGCATCGCGATAACCACCCCGACCGCGATCGCAGTTTTCAGGGATATTCCCTGTGCAAGCGTTCCACTGCCCAGCGCCGCGCCTGAACCGCTTACTCCCCCGGCTCTTCCTCGTTTTCCAGCCTCTCCTCCCTGGTCTTTTCTAGATATCTGTATCTCAACAATCTGTTTCAGGTAAGCAGCTTTTCTTGCCTCCACCAGATCGGCAGGATAATCCGGCGTCTCTGCCTTCAGTTTGGCAAGCAGCTCGATAATATCTTGACGCTCCAGGGGCTCTTCAGGCATCTTCTTTCCAATTCT
>JAABUE010000172.1 GCA_011389535.1 Anaerolineales bacterium | reverse complement strand
GCTCGAACAAGCCAGGCAAAACCCTCTGTCCGGGCGTTGGCTGGGGCTTCGCGCAGGGTCTGGATATCGGATTGACTTAAACGCATTTTCTCTACCTTCTGTTACAAAAGATGCTGCACAGATGCTTCTATTGGAATAGAAATCAAGGCTCAAAAATCATATTTGAAATAGAAATCGTATTCATTTGATTGTCACATAGTATAACCTTAGATTCTGCTACACAAATTCAGGCTCTTCAAGATTGGGCGTGAAGAGGTATCCACCACGGACATTCCCAAAGATCCCAAATTCAGACTCTTTTCTGAGCCAGAAACAATAGGCCGCTTAAATTTGGTGACAATTGAAAAATGCAATCGTGAATTTGTGAATATCAGCATCAAAAAAATTAGTAGTGGTGAAAGTCTATGATCTGTCAGTTGAAGGTGTCACCTGCTGGAAAAATAATTTCCAAGAAAGTTCATTAAATATTTCGTTACATCTCCTGCTTCCTCGTGCTGCACCCAGTGGGTGGCATCTTCAAAGAAGACCAGTTTCCCGTTTACGCAGTAGTCCATGCTGAGGCGCGCCATGCGGTGACTGAGCGCCACATCCTGCATACCCCAGAGAATCAGCGTGGGAACCTTAACACATAAATCTTTTGGCAATTTCGACCGATGACGTACGGCAGCGCGGTACCAATTGATCATAGTGGTCATCGCGCCTGGTTGGGACCAGGCTATCTTATACTCCGCGATGTCTTCGTTGGTAAAGGTATGGTTTTTACAGCTGCCGCGCAACACACGGACCGCATTTCGCCAGTCATTTTTACGTAGGTAGTATTCCGGCAGCCAGGGGATCTGGAACGCGAAAATATACCAGGAGCGGCGTAATTGCTCCGGATCACCGCGGCGCAGGAAATTGCGCATTACGGCAGGATGAGGCGCATTCAGGATGCCCAGCTTGCTCAGCCGCTCGGGATGCCGAATAGCAACTTCCCAGGCAACCGCAGCGCCCCAGTCGTGACCGGCCAAATTCACTTTCTGGTAACCGAGCGTGTCAATCAGGCCAAGAATGTCCGCAACAAGCATGTCCATGCGATAAGATTTCACGCCCCTGGGTTTGTCGCTCAGGTTGTAGCCGCGCTGGTCCGGGACGATGACGCGGTAGCCGGCGTCGGCCAACACCGGGATTTGTTTCCGCCAGCCGTACCAGAATTCTGGAAAACCGTGTAACAAAATAACTGGCTGTCCGTCTTCCGGCCCAGCCATGACCACGTGCAGGTTAATCCCATTCGTTTCGATGAAGGCTGTTTTGTATTCCATCAATAGGATCCTTGAAAATAGGATTGGATCAGGTCAGAAATATCTGCGCTTGTGTTGGCGCGGGCCACCGCAAAGAAAGCATCGCTTGTAGCACGTTTATAGCTATAACGGGCTGCATAATCCTTCAAAAATCTGTAGAAATCCCGGTCGCCCATTCGCACCCGTAAGTCTTCCAGGAAGTAGGCGCCCGTCAGGTAGGCGGCGTTGGTGTAACCCCTGTAACTGCTGCCGTCATAAATGGACGTATCCACCCAGCCGCTGGGGCTGAAGTAGTTCACGCGGAAGTTCCACCACCAGTCGCCATAGTTTGGATTGGTAAACTCGTAAAAGATACGCTCGCTGTAAACCGATAGGGCTTCGTCCAGCCAGGGCTCCAGCGCCTGGTCACTGCCCACCAGCCCGAACCACCAGTTATGCGCGATCTCGTGCACGCCGATACTGACCATGTTGCTCCGGTTCGAGCCGCCATACTGGTCATAAAAATTAGAACCCAGAAAGGCCAGACCATCGTATTCCTGCCCGTCAGGAACTTCGGTCTCGACCACGCTCAGGCTGTCATATGGATACGGGGCGAAGAGGGCCTCGAACAGACCGACGGCCTTCACCGCTGCGTTCAGCATCCCTTTTCCCGCGCCTTCGTGCCCCTCAAAATAATACGAGCGGATCACCACCGTCCCGACGGCGGATTCCGACACCAGAAAACGGTCGCTGGCCGAAAGCGCGAAGGTGCGCGCCCCGTACAGGCGATAGCGCGTCCACTGACCGTTTTCCTCCTCAGGCGCGGGCGCAGCCACGGTGATGCCGTCTTCGAGCACCTGCAGGTTGAGGTCGTAATCCGCCGAGTCATAGACCAGGTGCTCGCCGAAGGCCCAGGGCTCGTGCAACACCCAGCCGCCGCTGTAAGGCACGACGAACGGATACCAATCGGTCAGGTTGACCTGGTAACCGAGATAGCCATAAGGCATATTATAGGATTTGGGCGGGATGGCGATGCGGTACCGCATCGCCAGGGTAATAGTGCTACCCGGGGTCATCTGCTGCGGCAGGAAAACCGTCAGGCGGTGACCATCCAGTTGATAATCTGCGGTTACACCATCCAGGAAGAGCGTTTCCAGGGAAAAGCTGTCTGGGTAAAGATTGGGTTCCACTGCCAGCACGAGATCGTATAGTGTCGAGCCAGTCAGGTTGGTGTATTGGATGGTCTGGTCTACAGCCAGTTGATGGCCGGAATAGTCTAACAGCACATAAAAACTGTATTGGGGGCGTGTTAAAGTAGGGGGTAAGGTGGCAGGCACGGAGGTCGGGCCGTTGGTTGCCGTTGGTGTGGGAGGGAGAGTAGGGGTAGCTGAGGCCGTTTGTGTCGGCAGGGGTGTCAGGCTGGGAAGGAACGTCGAGGTCAGGGATGGGGTGAAGCTTTCGATCGCAGGCTGGAAGGGAGTCGGGGTGGCGCTGGCGTTCGGGTCAACGGTCACCAGGTTGAGGGGCGGAACCGAGGCTGCCGGGTTCCCGGCAGGAAGCGTGCAGGAGGCCAGTATCGTCAAACCGCAGAGTACGCTGAGCACGCGGAGAGTCCGTTTGTTCATGTTAGTAGGAGTTCGTGAAGTAAGTAGCAATTAGGTCCGAAATGTCCGCGCCGGTATGCTGGCGCAGGATGGCGAAAAAGTCCTGCGGTGCTGCGATCTTGCCGTCCATTTGCATGGCGTAATCCTGCAAAAAGGCGAAGAAGGCCTCGTCGCCGATGCGCGCCCGCAAATCTTCCAGAAAGTGCGCGCCGCGGAAGTACGTCGCGTTGGTGTAAGGCTGGAAGCCGTTGCCCGCGTAAACCGGGATGTCCATCTTGGCGGAGGGATCATAATAGTACATGCGGTAAGGCCACCAGGTGGGAACCTGCTCGGGATGGTAGGCTTCGTAGTACAGTCGCTCGCTGTAGGTGCACAGCGATTCGTCCAGCCAGGGATGTTCGGCCTGGTCACTGGCGACGCGTTCGAACCACCACTGGTGAGCGGTCTCGTGCGCGGCCACGAAGACCAGGTAATTCATCGGCTTGCCATCATACAGGTTGTAAAAATCGCGCGGCAGGAAGTAAAAGGCTGAGTATTCCATGCCATCATTGAAATCGCCCATAACCGCGGCCAGCGTCTTGTGCGGGTAGGGCCCAAAACGCTGGCTGTATAGCTCGACGGCCTGCGCACTGACGTCCAGTACGGCTTGGCCGGGAGTTTCATAGAACGGAAAATAATAGCTGGAAATAGTCACATCCCCGACCTGCGTACTAACGGTCTGGAATTCGGGGCTGGCCGAGATGGCAAACGTCCGTCCGGCGGTGAGGGCGTAGCGGATAGATTCGCCGTTTGATTCGGGGAATCCGCTGGCAGCCACTACTACGGACGGGTCTGTGATAAAGTTGACTTCGAAATCGGCGGCCTCGTAGACAAGATGCTCGCCGTAATACCAGGAATCGTGCAACACCCAGCCCCTTCCCGCTTCGTATGGGACGATGAACGGGTACCAGTTCGCCAGGTTGACCTGCCGGGCGGTGTAACCGTAAATCCGTGGACGCTCCACGCTGGGGTCCTGCTGCTCGGCGAAGGGCAGGTTTAAGATGTATTTGAGTGAAACAGTGATGGTTGTTTCCGGCGCAAGAGGTGCGGGGAGGGCAAATTCGAGTCTTTGGCCTTGTAAATCGTAAGTGGTAATTGATGCTTCATCTACGCTCAGGGCGGTCAGATTGAAACTCCCCGGCCACATATTGGGAACAGATGCCAGTACGAGGTTCGAAAGCGCTTCGCCGCTGTGGTTTGGGTAGAGGATGGTCTGGTCCACACTGACGGTCTTAGCGGCATAGTCTAGCGCAGCGTTGATGGTGTACTTGGCCCGCTCCGCTGCAAGTATGGGTTCGGTCGCAGGCAGGTCGGTGGGAAGGATGGCTGTTTCGGATGGCGGGATAGGGCTAGGAATAGCCTCTGTTGGAGCCGCTTCAACGGTTGAAGCTGGAGGCATCTCAACTGACGGGGACGAACAAG
>JAABUE010000017.1 GCA_011389535.1 Anaerolineales bacterium | reverse complement strand
GGACGCGCAAATCCAGTTCGTCCTCCAGCGTCACAAAGGGACTGTCTGCGACCAGCGCTTCGATTTCCGGGTGCTGCGCCGCTGCGCGGATCATCGTCACCGCGCCCATCGAGCCGCCCCAGCCCCCAATGTGTTCCACTTCTGGCTGGGCCAGCGCATACGCCAGCGCTGCTTCAACATCCAGGACCTCGTTGTAGCCGAGCGTGACCAGCTCGCCGCCACTCGCGCCATGACCGCGGAAATCCCAGGCCAGCACGCCATAGCCATGGCTTGCAAATAAACTATAAAAATCTTCAGAGCGCCGGTCACCGTAGCCATGCGCCACCAGGATCAGTGCGCCGTTTTGAGGGGGCGTGTACCAGGCCGCCAACGGTACGCCGTCGGATGTCAGCAGTTCAATTTCCTGATAGGGGATTCCGTTCTGGCGCAGGAGTGCGCCGCTGGGTGGTTCCAAGCGGCGGGGATGCACGTAGTCCAGGGCCTGCCGGTAGGAGAACCACAATAAACCACCCAAACCAAAGAGCAGCAATGCTGTTAAAGCTACGCCAAATAAGTTGAGCCAGTAATGTAAGCTGGTTTTCATCGCGGAATCCAACTTCTACAGACGTTCGGTATTCTTTCATTCCCAAAGCCAGGAGACCCTTCGACCCCGGCCCAGGGCGGGCAGGCTCAGGCCACCGCTTTGGATTCCAGTACCATATTATCGATCAAGCGCGTCTTGCCAACAAATACGGCCATCGAAAGCAGGGCTTTGCCGCTGACAGTGTCCAATTCTTCCAGCGTATCGTAGTCTGCGCAGGAGACATATTGCATCTCGGCCAGCGGTTCGGCGGCGAGCGTCTCGCGCATGATGGTACGCAGTGCCTCCGCGTTGCGCTCGTCTGCCTCGTGAGCCTCTTTCGCGGCGCTCAGAGCGCGATAAAGCACTGTTGCGGCCTGGCGCTGCCCGGGATCGAGATAAGCGTTCCGGCTGGACATCGCCAGCCCATTCGGTTCGCGCACGGTAGGGCAGACAACGACCTCGAGCGGGAAATTCAGGTCGCGCGCCATGCGGCGGATGACAGCCACCTGCTGGGCATCCTTCTGGCCGAAGTACGCCTTTGCGGGCTGAACGCTGTTGAACAGCTTGGCCACCACCGTGGTAACGCCGCGGAAGTGACCGGGACGCATCGCCCCTTCAAGCGGATCCGTCAGCGCTTCCACCTGGACCCAGGTCTGGTAGCCGTTTGGATACATGATCTCGGGCGTGGGCGTCCAGACCAGGTCCACGCCCAGCGATTCCAGCAGGCGCAGGTCGCGGTCCATGTCGCGCGGATAGGCAGCCAGGTCTTCACTGGGGCCGAACTGGGTCGGGTTGACGAAGATGCTGACAACCACGCTGGCGCATTCTTCGACTGCCCGGCGGACGAGGGAGAGATGACCCTCATGCAAATAGCCCATGGTGGGCACCAGACCAACTGGCTCATCCAGGCTGGCGCGGGCAGAGCGTAGTTCTTCCAGAGTAGATAAGATCATCATCGACTTGGTCATGGTTTTTTCCTTGATTTTTGCTCTGTGTCTACCTAAAAAACATCGAATTAATGTTCGAAATAAGGGTGTTTTTTGAGTTGACAAGCAGATAGTCTGTGCTAAACTAAGAATAACAATTGCCTCGTACAGAGGAAAGGAGATAAAAAATGGCTTATTCGCATGTTAATTCCAAAGGACAGACCTATTACCTGCACGCAAACACAATCAAGCGCTCCAGTGGGAAGGACACCACGTTATATTACTTCTCGCGCGAAGTGAAAGATGAGAAAGCGCTTGACGCCGTACCAGCTGGCTACAAAGTGATCGAGATGAAGACCGGCCTGCCCGCTCTCAAGAAAGAATGACATTTTATTCGCAAGCATAGAAAGCCAGAAAGCCCGCCCTGACGGCCGGGCTTTTTGTTTTAAGGACAACGTGGCTGCGGATGTGGCGTATCCGGTAATCCAAAGGCTTCCAGCACAGGCAGCCCTTCCCACGACGGTTGAAGCGGCAGGCCCAGGACCCAGGCAACGGTAGCGGCAGTGTCCGTGGTGTTGACCTCGGTAGCAAGCACCGTATGGCGCACCCCTGGCCCTGCCACGATCCACGGGATGGTCATATCTTCGAGCTGGCGGGTGCCATGGGTGGTACCGTGACCACCGTGGTCGGCGGTGACAATAATGAGCGTGTCATCGCGCATCCCAGCATTCTCAAGCGCATCCAGGATGGTTTGCAGCGCTTCGTCGGCGCGGAATAGCACGCTGAACTGTTCGGGCGAGAGCCAGCCGTATGCGTGTCCCATCCAGTCGGGTGTGGGAAAGTGGACGAACATCAGCCCGAAGCCTTCAGGGATAAGCTCAGCCACGCGCGCTGCAATGACCACATCGCGGTCGTTGATGAACTCGAACACATCGGTGCTTTCCGGCTCGGTGATCTGGCGCAGCTTTTCTTTCCCAACCACCATGACCGTGCGCAGGCCGGCGACATGCGCCAGGTCAAAAATGTCGGTTCCGTTGGCATAGCCCAGGACAGGAAGGTAGTCGTTCCAATAGACACCATGCTTATCGGGGCAAAGCCCGGTCAGCATAGAAGCGTGCGAGGGCAACGTAGCGCTGGGGAAGATGGTCTGCGCGACAAGCGAATAAGCGCTTTCCTGCATTAAGGCTTGCAGGTTGCGCATGGGAGTCAGTTCGATCGCATCGGGGCGTAAGCCGTCGATGCTGATGATAAGAACGCGCGCCGGGCGTGAAATCGGCGTGGTTGTCGGCTCGAGGATAACAACCGGGGAGGCGGTCTCCTCCGGCGGCAGGAACGGCGTCGCTGTGAAGGTATATACGGGTGCAACTGTGGGCGCAGGTTCCGGCGTCGGAAGGGCTAGCAGGCAGGAGGCCAGGAAGAGAACCGTAAGGATAAATATCAGGATTCGTTTCATAACAAATTGTCTACTGGTTTTACTGCTCCTTGCATAAATCTTTGAACTTGCTCGTTCCGGAGGGCTCGAAAATTACAGGATTTTGGTTCAGTTATTTTCGCAGTACTCTGTAATTGTAATCGCTCTGCACAATTTGGTACGGTTCCTTTAGGCACTTAAAACAGCCCCGCCACAGGCATGCGAGAATAGCGGTCATATTTTCTCGTTCAATAAAGGTGGTTCTGAATTTCGGTCTATTTTTCTTTTGAAGCAGTGTTGAGCATCCCCAACAACCGATCCCAACCCTGTCGCAGGTTCATGGATTTCAATTTCCAGGTTCCAACAATACCATACGGCAGGAAGAGCACAATCGCGACGTAAATCGCCCCGTTGATGAAGCTGGCGCTCTCGCCGATATAGCGCCGCAAGCCATAATCCAGCAGGCGGAAGACGACCGCGCCGACCAGGGCCCCATTGAGGGTACCGACGCCGCCAATCAGGATGATCAGCAGAGCAGTGACTGTGTATCCCAGGCCGGCAACGTTCGGGCTGACAATTGGCTGGTAGATGGTATGCAAACCGCCTGCCAGGGCGGCAGTCAGCGAGGAAAGCATCAGGGCAGCGAGTTTGAAAAAGAAGGTGTTGTAGCCCAACATCAGGGCGCGACCTTCGTTCTCACGAATGGCGGTGCAGACCCGTCCGGTCGGCGAGTTGACAAAGCGCTTATAGAGCAGGAAGACCAGTATCAAAATAGTGAGGGTCACAAAATACAAACGTAAACGCTCGCTCGCCGGGCTGATGAAAGCCGGGACGACCACACCCTGCAGGCCCACATCTGAACCGGTGTACTCGCCCAGTTCGGTGGATATCACCAGCACGTGGAAGACCGAAGCCATCCCCAGCGTAACCAACGCAAAGGTGATCCCTTTGACACGCGGTAGCACCATACCAAACAGCAAAGCCTGCACGATACCGGCCAGGAAAAGCATGCCAAAAGTAGCAGCGAGTGAAAACCCAAAGCTTTTTAGCAGAATCCCTGTGAGATAAGCACCTACAGCGAAGAACATCGAGTGGCCGAAGGAAAGCAGACCGGTAAAACCAAAGATCAGGTCATAGCTCAAGGCATACAGCGCCAGGATGAATATCTCGATCGCCAGGCCCTGGATGAACTTAGAATGGCCGCTCTCATTCAGCCAGACCTGCGCCGGAGATGCGCCGTTAAACAGACCGACCACGAAGGGCAGCAAGATAAATACAAGCAATGTGAATAGCATGCCCTGGTTCTGTTTCAGTGTGGAGAAAAGCGTGTCCTTTGCCACGAAGTTACTCCTTTTTGCCCAGCAGGCCGTTTGGCAGAATAAGCAGAACGACCACCATCAGCAGGATGATCGAAGCAGGCACGATCGGGGGTGATGGCTTGAAAACAATCTCGGTGAAGGGGATTGCGATACCGATCTGCCCATACTTGATAATGAACTGTTGTAGCAAGCCCACCAGAAGCGAACCGAGCGCCGCCCCCGGATAACTGGTCAGGCCACCGATTGCGAGCGCGATCAGGGCATTGAGCAGGAAACTTTCTCCCATCATGTTCGACAGGCCAATCGAGGGCGCAGCCAGGACGCCACCCAGGGCTGCCAGCCCTACGCCGAGGGCAAAGACCTGGGTAAAGACACGCCGCACGTTGATACCGAGCGCTTCGACCATTTCCCGGTCCTGCACGCCGGCGCGGATGATCATCCCCAGCCGGGAGCGCTGGAGCAAAATCCACACAGCGACCAATACAACGACCCCGATAATTGGTATGAAAATCTCGTTGAATACACGGATGCGGCCATCCATCAGCATCATGGTCGAGCAGTGGTACTGCCACCAGCCGGCCAGGGAGGTGGCCGGACAGCCTTCTCCCGTCCCGGCGAAGAGCTCAGGACGCGGCATGGTAAATTCCGGGCGGCCCCAGACGGCACGCACCATTTCGATGCCGATGGCGCTCAGCCCAAGGGTGAGCATAAGCTGGTAGATCGGACGGATGTAAAGCGGGCGGATAAGCGTCGTTTCCATCAGCGCGCCCAGCCCGGCTCCGCTTCCCACGGCAACCAGCACCGCAATCAAGAAGAGCCAGTTGGTGTTCAAGCCTGCCAGGAATGCTGTGAACAGGTTGTTGAAAATAAAGAAGATAATACCTGCCAATAGAAAAGCCGCAAACCCGGTGAAACTGCGCCAGGTGATGCGGGATGCTTCAGCTTGTTTCCCTGCCCCAAACAAAGACAGGCTGAATGCCAGAAGCAGGCTGCCTGCGATCAAACCAGCGAAAGCCATCAATGGCGAGATCGTTTCAAATGTAGCCGGCGGCGGCTGGACGTTCTGTCCCTGGCTGGCCAGGTAAGATATCGAGACCGGGCTCTGGGCGTAGTCGCCCACATCCCAGATGGCAATTGGATAATTCCGCAGCACACTGAACAGGATTAAGCCGGAAACCAGGATCCCGGCCCAGGGCAGGATTCGCTTCATCCGCCCCGCAGCAGGCAGACGTGTCGAAAGTAGCGACCACACGTCTCTGAGCAGGAACCCGCTGAGGATCAAGGCAAGCGGCGTGAGCAGATCCATGAAGGTATCCGAACGAACGTAAACGGTCCAGCCGATGTAGGCGCCGATCATGAAAAGTGTGCCGTGCGCCAGGTTGAGCACGTCGAGCAGTCCGAAGATGAGCGAGAATCCAGAAGCGACCAGGAAGGTTAGCGAGCCTACCGAAAGACCACGTAACAGAGTGATGAGAAAATCCTGGGATTCCATACCAGCAGCCGCGGCCACGAAAAGCCCGGCCAGCACGATCAGGATGATGAGCCGAAGCAAATTTTTGCGAATGAAAACGTTCATCCCTGCTCCTTACGCGGCACCCAGGTATCGGTGGATAGTATCTTTGTCATTAATAAGATCCTTCATTTTGCCTTCCTTGACTGAGCGGCCTTCTTCGATGATGACATAGTACTCAGCCAACTGGCTGGCGACCAGAAAATTCTGCTCGACCAGCACCACGGTCGACTCGGCGGAGAGTTGCAGGATAGCTTTCATGAGTTGTTCGATCAGCACCGGGGCCAGGCCCTCGCTGGGTTCGTCGATCAGCAGCAGGCGGTTATCGGCGACCAGGGCACGGGCAATGGCCAGCATCTGCTGCTGCCCGCCGGACAGGTTTGTTCCGGACAGGCTGATAAGGCGTTTCAGGTCAGGAAAAAGACTAAAAATAAAATCCCGCTTGCGGACGTAATCGTCCTTTTTGCGCTCGGCGATCTTGAGATTCTCCTCTACGCTCAGGTCACGGAAGATGGCACGGTGTTCGGGGACAAAGCCGATACCCAGGGAGGCGATGTCGAAAGAGTGCATGCCCTGAATAGCGCGGTCTTCAAAGATGACCCTTCCCTGGCGTGGAGGGGTCAGCCCCAATATGGACTTGAGCGTGGTCGTTTTGCCGGCACCGTTACGCCCCAGCAGGGCAGTGATGCTGCCTTTGGGCACGCGTACATCCACGCCCTGTAAAATATGGTATTGCCCGATAAAAGTGTGGATATCTTGTACGTCGAGGAGGTAGTCCATGGTTGCTCACTATTTGACCTAACCCCCCGGCCTCCTTGCCTACCAGGGAAGGGGGTGTCCCCGTAGGGGACGGGGGTTAGGTTTTAAACATTCAACTCATACAAACCGCCCAGGTAGGCTGTTTGCACGTCTTTGTTCGCGGTGATTTCTGTGGGCGTGCCTTCAGCCAGAACAGCGCCCTGGTGCATAACGGTGATCCTGTCAGACACCCTCATGACCACGTTCATGTTGTGTTCCACCAGCATGACGGTCTTATCGCCCGTGCGCTGGATTTCCTGGATCAGGGCGATCAATTCGGGGACCTGCTCGGCCGCCATCCCGGCGGTGGGCTCATCGAGCAGCAGCACTTCGGGGTCGGGGGCAAGGATCATACCCAGCTCCAGCTTGCGCTGGTCCCCATGAGGTAAGGTGCGGGCGAAAGTGTTGGCCCGTTCTGTCAATCCAACTCGTTCAAGCACGGCCCAGGTACGCTCTTCATATTTCTTGAAAGCTGAAGCCGCCTGCCAGAATTTGAAGTTATCTGCGCCCAGCGCCTGGGAAGCCAGGCGGACGTTTTCGAAAACGGACAGGTTGGGAAAGATATTGGAAATCTGAAACGAACGTCCGATCCCGAAATGGATGGTCTGATGGACGGGCTGGTGGGTAATGTCGCGGCCTTTGTAAATCACCTGGCCGCTGGTCGGGGCTATATTACCGCTCAGCAGGTTGAAGAAGGTGGTCTTGCCTGCGCCGTTCGGACCGATGATGGCGTGCAGGGTATTCCTGCTAACTTTCATACTGACATCGTCCACAGCGACCAGCGCGCCGAACTCCTTGCGCAGGTCCACGGTTTCGAAGATGGTTTCAGAGTCCATAGCACCTTCCGTTTTCTGACCGTCGACCGTGGACGGTGGAAAACAAATCATCCACTGTCTACGGGCTTCCATCGTTTGTTTCTAACAAAGCTAACCCTAGCCCCTTCCCTAATAGGGAAGGGGGTGTCCGTAGGACGGGGGTTAGGTTGTATTTTAACTTACTGTCTATTGGCCTGTCAGGGAACCGTAGGGCAGGTCGCCGCAGCGATCTTGCAGGTTTTCGGGCAGCAAGCAGGGCGGTTCGGGGCGGGTGGTCTCGGCGTATTCGTAGTAGTTGGCATCCGGATCGGTCAGGTTGACCAGCGTCAAGATGTACATATCCTGGATGGCCACGTGGTCTTCAGGCCGGATGTAGACTTCGCCTTTCGGGCCATCAAAGGTCATGCCTTCGAATGCCTCGATGAGCGCATCGGCGCTGGTGTCGCCACCGGTCGCCTTCAAACCCTCGACCAGCATGATGGCGGCATTCATTCCGTCAGCTGCGAACAGATCGGGCATCAGGCCATAACGGGCCTTGTGTTCGGTAGTCAAGAAGTCGTTGGCAGCATTGTCGGGGGCAGAATAGTGGTACAGGATGCCACTGGTGCTGCCAAGCGCGTTCCCATACCAGACGGGCATGAGGGTATTGTCAATGAAGGTTGCGCCTAGAGCCATTTCATCCGTGACGCCCAGGTCTGTAGCAGCTTGCATCAAAGGCACGAATCCGCCGCCAGCCCAGGTCACGATATAGGAATCAGCGCCAGAGTTGAGCACCTGCTCCATGTAGGATGTGAAGTCGGTGGTGTCGAGCGGAGCAAAGATGTCATCAGCTACGAATTCTCCGCCGCCGAGCGTACAGGCGTCACGGAAAGCCGCAGCAGAGCCCTGCCCGAAGGCATAATCCGGGGCGATCTGGACGAAGGTGTCATATTCCTGGGTCAGGTAAGCACATTCGTTGATGGCATCCTGATAGTTGTTGCGGCTGGTGCGGAAGGTATATTCGTTGAAATCTTTACCGGTGATGTCATTGGCCGCGGCCGGAGCAACGATCAGCGGGATCTGGCTTTCGGCAGCGATGCCCTGCAGGGTGGCAGTAGCGCCCGATGAAACGGTGCCAACCAGAACGTCCACGTCTTCGACGTCGATCAGTTCGCGGGCAATTGTGGCGGTATTGTCGGGAGTGCTGGCGTCATCGCGCACGAAGACCTGGATCCCACAGTTGTCCAGCGTGAAGGTGTTTTCCTGGGCAGCGGCGAAGTCGAAGACCTCACCGGCCGAGCCGGGGGCGCCTGTCGCATATTCCATGCCCAGCATGAAGGAAGGCAGGATATGCGCGCCATAGATGGCCAATGCGCCAGATAGGTCAGTGATAAGACCGACCTTGACCGGTTCCTCACAGGTCACTTCGGCCATAGGTTCTTCGGTCGCTGCAGGCTCTTCGGTTGCTACGGGTTCCTCGGTTGCGGCCGGTTCCTCGGTCATTACAGGCGCTGCGGTTGGGGCAGGCGCTTCCGTTGCGGCTGGGCCGCAGGCGGCGAGCAGCAGAGTCATGAGGATCATGACAAAGGCGAACGTTTTAGACAGTTTCATAAGATTACTCCTCCTTGAGTAATAGTTGATTTTTTTATAAATTAACCAGCAAAGTTATTTTTCGACTTGGCACCTCCTATTTTGCAAAATCAGTAATAATTTGCGCGGCGGCTCCCGGGGCTTCAATCGGGAAGAAATGCCCCGCATCCAGTATGATCGCGGTCTGACTCCCCCAGATCTGCTTCGCCAACAATTCAGCATTTTCCGGCGGGACAACTCTATCTTGCGCGCCGAAGAGGATCAGTGTCGGCACAGAAATATTTGGTAATTTTTTCTCAAATGCGGCTTCTTCCGGAATCAACGCCAGTCCAATTGCCAATTGGGCTTGATAGGCAGATACATTCATTGGGTTGGCAACCCGCCACTCGACCCATTCCTTCACAATATCAGGATTTGCATCCGCCCAGCCGAGCGCAGTGCTGACCTTGAGCCCGTTGGTGAACCGGGTCAACGGGTCGGCAGTGGTGTCCGTGAGTATGGCAAAGGCTTCAGCGCTAACCGGAACGTGCCGCGGTCCACCAAAGTTGGTCGAGCACAGGATCAACTTGCTAACCTTCTCGGGAAAGTCAAGTGCTATGGCCTGGGCGATGTACCCGCCCATCGAGTGGCCCACAATAACCGCTTTTTCGATGCCCAACGCATCCAGCAGACCGGCGGTATCGGCGGCCAGCAACTGGGCAGTGTACGGGCCGGCCGGTTTGTCGCTCAGCCCGGCGCCGCGGTTATCAAAGGTGATCACTTGGAAATGCTCGGACAGGTACGGTACCATCTTGTGCCACTGCCAAAGGGGATAGCCTAAACCCGAAATCAATACCAGCGGTTCGCCGGAGCCGGTAGTTTCGTAGTAAATTTCGATGTCGTTGACTTTGGTCTTTGGCATATCACTCCATAAGTGGGAAGTGACAAGTGGTCAGTGATAAGAAACCTCTTTTCACTTTTCACTTTTCACTTTTCAGGATCCACTTCTCACGCAGCTCGGATTTGATCACTTTTCCATACGGCGAGTAGGGCAATTCATTCACAAATTCAACCCGCTTGGGAATCTTGTAGCGCGCCAGCCGGCTCTGGCAATGGGCCAGTAGTTCCTCCGTGCTGGCCAATTCTCCCGGATTAAGCGCGACAACCACCAGGCCGACCTCGCCCCATTTCTCGTCCGGCTGGCCGATCAGGGCGGCGTCGGCAACGGCCTCATGCTCACGGAAGATAGCTTCCACTTCGGCGGCATAAACGTTCTCACCGCCGCTGATAATCATATCCTTGTAGCGCCCGGCGATGTAGAAGTAACCTTCATCGTCCTGGCGGGCCATGTCGCCGGTGTGGAACCAGCCATCAACCAGTGATTCGGCTGTAGCCTCAGGATTACGCCAGTATCCAGCACAGACGTGCGGTCCGGCAATGACCAGTTCACCCGTCTCGCCGTCTGGCACATCCCGGCCATCCGCATCTACCAGGCGCATCCAGCTGTGAAAGATCGGCTTGCCGACCGACCCGGCTTTGCGCAGGGCATCTTCGTCGGTCATGCTGAAGCAGTTGACGCCCACCTCGGTCAGACCATAGCCTTGACGCATGATTACGCCTTTGGTGCGACTCCAGGCCTCGATCAATGACGGCGGGCAAGGTGCGCCGCCGCTGATGAAAAAGTGGACGTCGCAGAAATCGGCTTCGGCAAAGGCCGGGCTGTTCATCCAGACCTGGAACAGGGTCGGCACGCCCAGGATGACGGTGCATTTTTCCTCGACGATGACCTTGAGCGACTCTTCGGGGTCGAAGCTGCGCGCCAGCACGACTCGTCCGCCTGCATAAAAAAGCGGCACCAGGAAGACGAACAGCCCGCCGGAATGGAACATCGGCGTCAGGATCGGCGAGACATCCTTCTCGCTCAAACCCCAGGAAATGACCGTATTGATGGCATTCCACAGCACCTGGCGATGCGGCAGGACGGCCCCTTTTGGCACCCCCGTCGTCCCGGATGTGTACAGGATGCAGTAAGGATCGCCCGCTTCGAGGGGCGGTCGCTCCGGTTCGGACCCTTCGGCCTGCTCCAGCAAATCCGCATAATCCGCAGCCCCGGGGATTCCTGCGCCTTCGAGAGAAATAAAATGATCGACGTTAATTTCGTCCCGCATCTCATCCAACACGGCTATATACTCCGGTCCGCAGATCAGCACCCTGGGCTGAAGATCATTGACAATGTAAACCAGTTCGCGCGCCGTCAGCCGCCAGTTGAGCGGTGCGAAGATCGCGCCAATCTTGCTCAGGCCGAAGAGCAAGTCGATAAACGGCATGCAGTTCTGGGCCAGGATCGAGACCCGGTCACCTTTTTGCAGGTTGAATCGTTCTCGCAGGAAGTTAGCCGCCCGGTTAGCGCGCGTATTGAGCTCGGCAAAGGTGTAGCGCCTGCCCGTATGCAAGTCATACAATGCCTCCCGGTCGGGGGTCAGGTCCGCTCGCTTGCTCAGGATATCGGCTGCGTTCATGTCCATTGAGTGGTAAGTGGTAAGTTGAAAGTGGTAAGTGAAGCTTGCTTATTGCTTTCCACTTACCACTTATCACTTCTCACTGCTCTCAAGTTCCAACCACAATCCCGCCGTCCACACGCAGCGTTTCGCCGCTGATGAACGAGGCTTCGTCGGAGGCCAAAAACAGGTAGGCATTGGCAATATCGCGCGGGTCACCGAGGCGGCCAAGCGGCGTTCGGGATTTCATCCCGTCCAGGACCTTCTCCGGCATGGAGGTGATCATCTCGGTGGCAATGAAGCCAGGGGCAACAGCGTTGACGCGGATGCCAAACTTGCCCAGCTCCCGCGACCAGACCTTGGTCATACCGACCACGCCCGACTTGGTGGCGACGTAGTTGGTTTGCCCGAAGTTGCCGTCCAGGCCGACGATGGAGGTAGCGTTCAGGATCACACCGCCGCCCTGTTTGGCCATGACCGGGGCCACAGCCTGGGTGCAGTTGAACACGCCTTTCAGGTTGACCGAGATAACCAGGTCGAAATTCTCCTCCGACATCTGCCCCACCAGCTCGCCATCCTTGAACTTGATCAGCTGACCATCGCGCAAAACGCCGGCGTTGTTGACTAGCACGTCGATGCGGCCAAATCTGGCGACGGCATCATCGACCCACTTTTGGACTTCCTCCCGGCTGGCTACGTTGACCTTGTAAAAGGCTGCGCCTTCGCCCAGTTCCGTAACAGTTGCCCCCCCGGCCTCCTCGTTGACATCACAGATCACCACTTTGGCGCCCTCTTCGGCGAAACGCAGGGCAGTCGCCTTCCCGATCCCTGCCGCGCCGCCAGTGACGAGCACAACTTTATCTTTCATGCGCATATGTTTTCTTCCTTTCGATGCAGAATCACGATGTCTATTTTCAAAGTATCTTTGTAGTAACGACTTCAGTCGTTCAGCGAAAACGACTGAAGTCGTTACTGCGGTTTATCGTTTGGCCAAGAAACCCAGCACGACCGTATTGAATTCTTGTGGACGTTCCCAGCAGGAGGCGTGTCCTGCCCCGTTCAGGAGATGATACTCGGCCTGCGGAATACCGCTTTTCAGGATCGCCGCATAACTCTGACCCTTGAGAATGTCTGCCGTGCCGACGATGATACAGGTCGGACATTTGATCTCGCCCAGTTGGGCGCTGAAGTCCACTTCGAGGAAACACTCGCACAGGCGGACGATGGCGGGATAATCCAGCGAATCGTAGCGGCCTCTGGCATCTGCCAGCAGTTTTGGGTTGGCTGCGATGAATTCGGGCGAAAAATTCCACGGAACCGTTGTGTTAAAGAAGGTTTCCACATCGCCGGCGCGCGCGGCGCCCAGCCATGCTTCGATCGTGATCCGCAACTCTGGCCCCACCTCGCTGACCGTGTCTGCCAGGATCAGGCTGAGGCTGCGTCCGGGATATTTCAAAACGAACGCCTGCCCCACCTCCCCGCCATAGGAAATCCCGGCAATATGTGCCTGCTCGTATCCCAGCGCCGAAAGCAGCGCTGCCAGATCATCGGCATGCAGCTCCATCGTGTAGGGAGCATCGGGATGGTCCGACTGTCCCTGGCCGCGGCAGTCGTATTGCAACAACCGGTAGTGCCTGGACAGAGCCTTGGTCTGGAATGCCCAACTGCCGGCTGCGTTCATCAGGATGCCGTTATTGAGTACCAGCAGCGGGGCATCTTCCGGCCCGTGCAGTTCATAGTACAGTTCAACGCCATTGGCATGAATTTTGGGCATAGGGGCTATCCTAGTTTTTTCAAGATAGCATATCGTTGTTACAAGAGAGTTACACTTCCTATGACACTCCGAGCGAATGCGAGGAGTCTTTCCCCAATGAAGAAAAGATACTTCGCTCACCTGCACTGCACCGAACGCAGTGCGGCGCAAGTGCCGCTCAGTATGACAGGTTAAACGGCCTTGAAAGCCAGATAGGTCTTGGCCTTCTCACCCTCCCCGACAGTGATGAAATCCACCGTCAACGGCGTGCCAACTTTGATCTCTTGTGGTTTGGTCGCATCCACGCCGGTGATGCGGGCGCTGATCTTGACGCCTTCTTCCAACTCAACGATGCCGCTCACGTAGGGATTGCCACGGCCGTAACCCTGCTCGATCATGAAGGTCGGGGCGATGGAAACGACCGTGAAGCCGGCCAGCTTTCCCACCCCGCTGGTTTCGGTCCATTCCAGGTTTTCGCTGTGACACTTGGGACAGATGGCGCGCGGCGGCAGGTGTAACGTGCCGCAGTCCGTGCAGCGCGAAGCCATTAATTTGCCTTCGGCCAGGTACTGGTTATAGGATGCCGCCGTGAAGGGGCGGACGGTTTCGGTTATTTCAGTCATTGTTGTTCTCCTTGAGGGTGCGTTGCACCAGGCGGGCCGGAGGCTACCGATTAAACGGTATTCTTCACCCAAAGAAATTTCCCATTAAACAAGTTGCGACGCACAGCCCCGTTTAATTTCTGCGCTCATAAATATGAACCACACAAGACGAACCGGTCGCGCCGACATTGTGCGTCATCGCCAGCGGGACATCCACCGGAACCTGGCGCTCACCCGCCTCGCCCCGCATCTGCTTCCAGATTTCGAAAACCTGGGCCACGCCCGAAGCGCCTACCGGATGACCTTTAGCCTTGAGTCCGCCGCTGGTATTGATCGGCTTGGCGCCGGTGCGGGCGGTCATACCATCTTCAGCAGCTTTGAAGCCCTCGCCGGGCGCGAAGAAACCGATGTCTTCGCTGGCGACCACTTCCGCGATGGTAAAGCAATCGTGGACCTCGGCGATACGGATGTCATTCGCGCTCACGCCGGCCATCTCATAGGCCTGGGAGGCGGCCAGTTTAGCGGCGGACAGGCTGGTCAGGACGGCGCGGTCGTGCAGGGCCGCATCCGATGCCTGGCCTGAGCCGATGATGTGGATCGGATGGTCGGTGAAATCCTTCGCGCGTTCCTCCGCCACCAGCAGGAGGGCGGCAGCGCCGTCCGTGATCGGAGAACAGTCGAACAGTCGCAGCGGCCAGGCGATCATCGGGTTGGCCGAATCGTCGTGGAGGAAGTCCCAGATGTCGCCCCAGGTCGGGGCGGGTTTTCCTTTTGTGATCGCTGAAGCGATACGGCCTTCCATCCACTTTTGAATGCTGACTCCGAACTGGGCGTTCGGGTTGAGCGCGCCGTTGTCGTGGTTCTTGATAGCCACGTTCATCAGGTGTTCGGGTTTCATTTCATAGCGCGCCATGTAAGCGGTGGCGATTGCCGCATAGAAACCGGGGAAAGTGAAGCCGGCCGCAATTTCGAAGGGAACGTCAGCAGCAGTGGCAAGCGTATCGGTGACGTCGCTGGTCGGCAGGTTGGTCATTTTCTCTGCGCCGCCCACCAAAACGACATCGACCATGCCCGAAGCGATCGCCATCACACCCTGACGCAGGGCCGTTGCGCCGCTGGCGCAGGCATTTTCTACACGGGCAGCGGGGATGGGCGTCAGGCCGACCGCGTCGGCCAGCAGCGGGGCGGTGTGTCCCTGGTGCTCGAACAGGTCGCTGGAGAAGTTGCCCAGGTAGAAGCTCTCGATGGCAGACGGGTCGATGCCCTTGTCCACCGAACGCCTCATTTCCTTATAGGCTTCCACGAACAGGTCCCGGCCGTTCTTGTCGGGGAACGCGCCAAACTTGGACATCCCTGCGCCAACGATGGCAACGCCGCGCGGGAGTGGACGATTGGTCATTTGAGCTCCTTGATTTAGAGTAGCAAGTTAAAAGTGGTAAGTTATAAGAATGCTCACCACTTTTAACTTGCCATTTATCACTTTTTACTTATCACCCAGTACTTTACCGAAGATTTGCATAAACTCTTCCAGTTTTTCGATGTAAGGCGAATGGCTGGTTTCCGCGATGACAACTTCTTCAAAATCACCACCGTTGGCCTTGTACTGTTCCAGCACGTAACGGGTCTGGCCAACCATCGGCTGGGGCGGATAAACGTCCATGCCTGGCCAACCTGGGACCAATCCTAACTGGCCAAGAGTTCCAAAATCGAAAAGCGAGTTATCCGAAACGATCTGATCTGTCTCGCCACGGATCCATAAAATATAAGGCTTGGGCTCTGCAGCAATGAACTTTTCCACACTATCGCCTATATACTTGGGTGAGATGGCGTTCGTCGGGCCGAACTTGCCGGGAGCCACATTGGGCCAATTGGGGGAGGCGACGAAATCACCGGGATACTTGTCCTCGCCGATCTTTTCGGTCAACAATGAAGAAAGCAGGTCTTCTTCCCGGGCAGGTACGAAGGGTGGCTTCCAGTAGAAGGAATTCATCACCACGCGTGGCGAAGCCTGCGGATTGTCACTGGAGCGGTCACCAGCAGCAATCAACTTTGTAAATTCGGCGTTCACAACACCACCGCCGGAACCGGCATAATCATCATAGAGTGGCTTGCCATCTATATCTTTCGTGCCGCCAAAACCAAATGGTGAACTGGGATCGACCAGTGTAACACTCGACAACCTGTCACTTGCAGCGGCAACCAGGCCGAAAAGAATCGCCCCGCCCATCGAGTGACCTACAACATGAGGCTTATGCAGTTTGAGCGCATCCACCAATGCGAGCAAGTCATCAACCCAATCCCGTGTGCCTCGGGTTGCATCAATGATCTTGTCTTCAGTATCGCCGTAGCCGCGCAAATCGGGCGCGATCCCAGGGAAACCGACCGGCAGCTTGAGCATGATTTCTTCCCAATAGGTACTGGAGGCAGCATTCCCATGGATGAACAGGACAGGCGTGCCATCCTCAGGTCCGCTGAACAGCACGTGGGTTTTGATGCGCGCAGTATCGACCATTTTGGAAGTAACGCCAGGTAAAGTTGGTACAGTAGACATGGTTTCTCCTTATGAAGTAAATTGTTCGCGCAGTTCGCGTTTTAGAATTTTCCCTGCAGCGGAAATTGGCAGGGCATCCATGAAACTCACTTTCTTTGGTACCTTATATTTTGCCAGCCGCTCGGCCATAAACTGCAAAAGCTCTCCTTCCGTAGTCGTTGCGCCCGGCTTGAGCACCACACATGCCATTCCGACCTCGCCCCACTTCGGGTCGGGCAGGCCGACTACGGCGCACATGTGCACCGCCGGGTGCTGGTAGAATACTTTTTCGATCTCAGCGGGGTAGACGTTCTCGCCCCCGCTGATGAACATATCTTTCTTGCGGTCGACGATGTAGAAGTATCCTTCCTGATCGTAGCGCGCCACGTCACCGGTATGGAAGTAGCCACGCTTATCCACGGCAGCCGCGGTCGCTTCGGGATCATTAAAATAGCCCGAGCAGTATGACGGCCCTTTGAGCACCAGTCCGCCCTCTTCGTCCGGACCAAGGAAGTTGTTCCCGTCATCGACAATTTGCGCGTCGACAAAGAAGTTCGGCCGCCCAATCGACCCAGCCTTGCGAATAGCATCCTCAGGCGCCAGCGCAAAAATGCCGGGACCGAACTCGGTCATGCCGAAGCCCTGCTTGAAGCGAATGCCTTTCTCGGCGGTGTATTTCTCGACCAACGGGACTGGCAGCGGCGCGCCGCCCGAGGTGCAGAAGCGCAGCGACGACAGGTCGGCCTGCTCCCAGTTCGGGGCCTGGGTCAGCATCTGGTACATGGTCGGGACGGCGGCGAAGACGGTGGCATTTTCCCGTTCGAGCAACTCCAACACCTGGGCCGGGTTGAACTCGCGGATGAAGATCGTCGTCCCACCGAAGATGACCTGCGGCAGGGTATAAACGAACAGTCCTCCAGTGTGGAACATCGGAAAGACGTTGAGATACACATCGTTGTGGGTGATGTCGTGGATGACGGTATTGAGCGTGTTCCAGGCGATCATGCGGTGCGAGATTTCAGCGGCTTTGGGCAGGCCGGTTGTGCCGCCGGTGAAGATCAGGGCGGCCGTATCCTCCGCGTCGAGCGCCTCGCAGGTTACGGGGGAGTCGGGTGCGGATTGCAGGGTTGATTCAAAGTGGGAGCTTCCCGTTATTCCATCCCCATCGAAGTGGAGAGTGGGAAGTGGGAAGTGGGAAGTGAGTTGTGTGACGTTGTCTTTGAAATCATCGGAGTAAACCAGGATCTTTGGGGTGACATTCTGGAAGATATCGAGCAGTTCCTGCCAGTGCAGCCGCCAGTTGAGAGCTGTGTGGACCGCGCCCAGCTTCGAGCAGGCAAAGAACAGGTCCAGGTGTTCGTAGCCGTCCCTGGCCAGGATCGCCACCCGGTCGCCCTTACCCACGCCCTGTGACTGGAGCCAGTTGGCCAGCCTGTTGGCGCGTCGGTTGGCTTCCAGGTAGGTCAGCCGCCATGCGGGAGATTTGCCCGCGTCGATGAAGGCCAGTTTTTCTGGAGAATAAAGTTCACGGCGTGCTAAGTAATCTCCAATGTACATGTTCACTCCTTGCGAGTGGAAAGTGGGAAGTGGTAAGGATTATTTGGATAGACGGCTTGCGAGTGTTCGAGTCATCTTTTGAAGCTCGAGGAGATCAGCCTGCAAACTCGCTGAAACCGCGTCTGATAGAAAACCTAATTCCTTTGAAATAATGATTTGCGTTTCGACTTCCGCTATAGAACCCAAAGCAATGAATAAAAATTGACGAAATTCCCCGGTATGTTGGCGGGCTTGCCCTTCGGCAATATTCGATGGGATGGATACTGCCGCCCGGCGTATCTGGTTGACCAGTCCATAGCGTTCACTATCAGGGAAGCGAGTCGTTTCTTGATAAACCTGTTTGACAAACACAATGTCCTTTTGCCAAATCAACAAATCCCGGTAACTTTTTATCTCACCCATTGCTTACTCTCTTTTCACTTACCACTTTTAACTTACCACTAGCGCCAACGCCAAACCGACGAGGCCATCGTGATCCCGCCGCCGCTTGCGCAGAACAAAATCACATCACCGGGCTTGGGACCTTTGCCCTGATCGATGGCATCGTCCAGAGCCATAGCCACACAGGGAGAGCCGGTGTAGCCCCACTTGTCCATTACCCAGTGTGTCTTTTCGATAGGCTGTTTGAGCAGATCCATCATGTATTCGATCGTGCGCAGGTTGAGCTGGGTGAAGTAATATTGGTCGACATCGTCGAAGGTCAGGCCTCCCTTGTCGAGCGCGCCCTGCATCAATTTCGGCCAGTATTCAGTGTTGAAAGTCTTGGGGAATTTCTTGACGAACTCCACCTTAGGTGCGCCAAACTGAGAGATATTCTCCGGTGTACAGGGACGGAACGCGCCGCCGGTGTAAATCCCCAGCGCATCGTGGAACGCGCCAACTGCCAGGAAGTTGCTGCCGATAAATCCCTGTTCTTCGCCAACGCCCAGCACCACGGCTCCGGCCCCATCCGCAAACAGGTTGGCTGTCTTCTTGTCGCTGAAATCAAGGAAGCGGCTCATTCCATAGCCTCCTGCGACGAGGACATATTTGTAAGAAGACTCGGTCATCAAGTAGCGGCCGCCCTGGTCTAGGGCCATGACCCAGCCTGCGCAAGCTGAGTTGACGTCGTAACCCCCGGCCTTCTCCGCGCCGAGCTTGTGCTGCACAACGACCGACGTCGAAGGCGAAAGATAATCCGGCGTATCGGTGGAGACGATGATCATGTCCAAGTCAGCGGCGCTGATGCCGGCCCGCTCGAGCGCCTTTTTGGAGGCTTCCACGACCAGGTCGGACGTGGTCTGCTCGGGCGACATCCAGCGGCGTTCGCGGATGCCCACGTTGGCCAGCAGCCATTCGTTAGTCGATTCGCCCAACAGGGCATCCACTTCAGCATTGGTGACAACACGTTCCGGGACATAACTCCCGGTAGATAAAATTTGTATGTTACGGGTCATGCTACCTTCCTAATTGATTCTTCACCACGGAGAACACGGAGAGCACAGAGATTTTTTGTGTACTTTTCTTGGCAGGCTCCGGGGCTTCGCAGTAAATGCACTACTATTTCAGCGCTACAAGCTGCCCTGGCCATTATCGGATTCAAGCGGCACAAAGCGCCGGATGAAACTGACGGCTTCTTCCCAACTGGAGAAATTAATTTCCTCATCCGTCTGGATGTGGCGGATCGCACCACGGTAAGGAGAATGGCTCTGCTCGCCAGTAACAGCGCTATCGACCACAAAACGGATCACAAAGGATGAGATGTTGGGGGGAGGATGAGAGTCCATCGCTATTAGAATAGCAAATGGCGGTAACAGATGAGTTACACCAGTGGAAAGTTGTAGGTACGACTTCAGTCGTTGATCGCGCCCACCAACTGCTGATACAGTCTCTCAGTTTCGGGTGAGGGAGCAACGTCCAGTTCTTCACGCAGGGCTTGCACGCACTTCTGGTAAGTGCGTCCAACTTGTCCGCGGTCACCGAGGCGGTCGTAGGCCAGCATCAGGTGACGGTAGGCGCGCTCCCAACAGTTATCTTGCGACAGGATGCGCTGCGACAGGTCGATTGCTTCGGTGTAACGTTCACTTTGGATAAGCTCCACAACCAACCGGTCAGCGGTATCCAGAAAGAGCGTAGCCAGCCGTTCACGTTCCTCAGCAGCCCAGGTTTCATAGAGCGTCTCGGGCAGGTAATCGCCGGGGTACAAATCAACAGCACGCTGGAGCAGGCTCCGGTCGGGGTCCGATCCGGCGCGGCGCAATGCCTCCGTAAACTGCTCGGCGTCCAGCCAGATGTCCGCACCAGGGCGCAGACTGTAGGTCGTCCCTTCCCGTAAGATGAAGGCTGATTCGCTTCCAGGCTCGCGTTCCGGTTCGAGGGTCTGGTAGAGGGTATTCAGCGTGATCTTGAAGTTGCGCTGGGCGGTGGCCGGGTCGGATTCGGGCCAGAGATGCTCGCAGATCTGGTCGCGGTCAAGCGGGGCGTGACGGTAGGTGAGCAGCAACTGGAAAAGCTGCCGGGATTTTTCGCGCCGCCAGCTGTTGGCCGGGATCGGTTCATCCCCGCGCCAGACCTGGAACCCGCTCAAGGTCTGGACGCGCAGGCGATAACCGGGATGAAGTTCGATGCCGGACAGGCCAAGTTCTTCAAGCAAATGGGAGGCATAGCCAGACTCCCAGCCGCACTCACGGGCGATGATCAGCAACGGGATGAAGATCCGCTCATCGGACGCGCCAACCAGGGAAGGATGCGTAAACAGAAAACCGTAACCCCCGGCCCGGCAGGCAGACAGCACCTCGGGCAGCGTTCGTTCCAGGCGAGCGGCCTGCTTCTGTTTCGAAAAGCCGAAGCTCATCCATAAGCGCGCCGCCGTAGCCCCGAAGGGATCGCTGCACTCCTGAAAGCCGAGCACAGCCCGGTTGAGCCATTCTTCAGCAGCCTCGTAGCGGGCGGCCAGGGTCAGGCTGGCGCCCATCGTCAGGCGGGTGAGGGATGCGATCCATTCGTCCCCGGCCTGGTCGGCAATCTCGATCGCCTCTTGCGCATACAATTGCGCGGCGGTCAGGTCGCCCTGGTAGCCGTAAACGCGGCACAGGCCCCAGTCTGCTTCTACAAGCAGGCGAGGTACAACCAGCGTGCGGCTGATTTCCACGCTCTTCTCGAAGCACGCTCGCGCCAGCTTGTAATTTTCGCTGCGTTCGTCTCCGGTAACGGAGAGCAACAGGGCATGTCCCTGGCGCATGTAACCGACAGCGGTCACGAACGGCGACTTTAGTTCATCGCCGCGGCGCGTGCCCTCGAGAGCCGTCTGGTAAGCTTCATCGCCCATACCCATAAAGGAATAGATCAGCGACAGGATCAGCAGGGTCTCGCGGTGGGCGCGCGGCGTTTGGACCGGCTCGCGTTTTTCAGCCTCGGCGCTCGCTTCCAGGCCCCGGCGGGCTTCATCCAGGCGACCGGTGCGCAATAACACGCGGAAAAGCAACTGGTCATTAGACGGACCTTCCATCCGCAAGTCTTCGGCGCGCTGGCGTAAACGTTCAGCCTCGTCGACACGCCCGGCGTTGAGCTTGTTCTCGGCCAGCAATTCATATAAACGGACCTGTGCCTCGCGGTCTTCAAACCCGTCACTAAGCCGAATGGCTTCTTCGAGCAATTGCTCGGCCTGACTTGGGTCAACCGTGTCAAGATAAACGCGCGCCTGGCCACGCAAGGCGCGTGCAACCCCATCCTGCTGGCCGCGCTGGCGCCAGGCGTTCTTGGACTGTTCATACCAGCCAAGGGCCTCTTCGAAGCGACTGTGCAGGCGCGCCAATTCACCCAGGCTGAAAACCAGCGCGGGGTGCTGGTGCAACGTCTCGGGCGGCAGGCTGTCGAGATAGGCTGCCAGGGTATCAAGCCGGCCGGCAGATAATAAATTAACTGCATAAGTATCCAGCAAGTCGGCAACTTCATCCCATGCCTGGGCTTCGAGCAAGTGGTAAATAGCAGACTCGGGATCTTTGTTATTGCGAAAGTAATCAGCGACCAGCCGGTTCCATGCGCGCCGCTGATCAGGCGTGGCCTGTTGTCGCAGGAAATTGTGAAAAATGTGATGATAACGGAGAACATCTCCAGCAGCCTCTACTATGAACAGGTCCTGTCTTTTCAAGTAAGCCAACATGGATGTTGAGTCGCCTGTTGTAGAGCCAGCGGCCCCTCGAAGCGCATCGCAGGCTTCGGGTCGAAGCTCACGAAGCGTAGAGGTGATCAGCAGAAAGTCGCGCACGTCAGCAGGTTGGCGCTCGAAGACCTCCCGCGCCAGCATTTCAAAAAGCGCGTCCAGAGAATCTGTTTGCCAGTGCGGCGGAAATTCGATCGTAGCCTGGCTGCGGATGCTCTGCCAGATTAGTTGCAAGGCAATCGCCCAACCCTCCGTGAAGGTAACCAGTGAGTCCACTTCATCGCTGCTCAACTCAAGCCCGTAATGGGTGGCAAACAAGGATGAAATCTCGGAGGCGGTAAAGGTCAATGCCGATTGGTCAACCAACAGGACTTCCCCCTGCGAACGCCAGCGCGATAGGGTTGGCAGGCTAATGGCCGGACGTCCAGAAAGCAAAATATGTAACTGAGGCGGAGCCAACCGGACCAGCCGGTCGATACTATGTGCTACCTCTCCGGCATCGGTGACAATATGGGCATCATCAAGTACAAGCAAAGCAGGCGCATCAAGATGGGCGCTGAGCGCATTGATTATCTGATCGATTACCTCGCGCCAGGGCAACGGGCCTTGAGACCCATCCCAGGTTTCAAGGAAATGGACTGGCAAATTCGTCAAACCGGGCATCGCCTGCAGAAACGCATGACACAAATGCAGCAGGAACACCAGCGGATCATTGTCTTCTTCATTGACCTGATACCAGGCCAGCGGATTGACCGTCTCGGCCAGCTCGGCCAGTGCGGTGCTTTTTCCATAGCCTGCTTCAGCCTGCAGAATCGTCAGACGATACTCGTAAGCCCGGACGAAAATATCCATCACGCGCGGTCGCGCCAGGGTACGCGCATGGCGTGGTGGTGGGATGATCTTGGTGCGGAGAATACCTTGCAGCATTTTCACCATTTTAGTCGATTATGAGCAATTATTTTTTCGAAATGCTCGTTTCCGTCAGGGGTGAAATAGCAGGGAAGTCCGTGCTAAAGAATTTAGGAGCCTGGCACGCCAGGTATGGCCCTCATCAGTCAAAAGAATATTCGTAAGTTCTCTAGAGTAAAATAATCCAATGGATCTCCTCCAGAGTAATTTTGTCTACGGTCTATCCGTTATCCAGCGTATCAACCGGGAACTGGAAACCGGTCGTCTCTTTCCAGGAAATTAACGCCTCTCTCTTATGGACAATCTCTCCGGTTCTGTCGAGCGTATCACCTTCTACAATCCCGAAAACGGGTACACCGTGCTGCGCCTGCGGCCGGAAGTACGCGGACGCCAGCACCCCGTTCGGGCCGCGAGCCCGCCGGGGCGAGACGGCCTGCCCGGCTTGAGCGCCGATGGATTGGTCACGGTTGTTGGCAACCTGCCGGAACTCTCCCCCGGGGAACATCTGCGCTTACAGGGGGTCTGGGATACCCATCCCAAACACGGACAGCAGTTCAAGTCTGAAGTCTGCGAACAGGTGCTTCCCTCTACGGTAGCCGGCATGGAAAGCTACCTCGGTTCCGGGATGGTCAAAGGCATTGGTCCCAAGCTGGCCAAGCGCATCGTGGGGCTTTTCCGTGAAGCCACCTTCGAAGTGATCGAGAAGCAGCCCGGGCGCTTGCTGGAAGTCCCCGGCATCGGCCGGGACCGCACCCATAAGATCGTGAACGCCTGGGAAGAACAAAAACACGTCAAGGAGATCATGCTTTTCCTGCACAGCCACGGTGTCAGCACCAACCTGGCGGTCAAGATTTACAAAACTTACGGGGATACGGCCCTGCAAACCGTGCAGGAAAACCCCTACCAACTGGAACGCGACATCTACGGGGTAGGCTTCAAGACCGCTGACCGCATCGCTCAAGCCCTCGGCCTGGCACCTGACCACCCATCCCGGATCGAAGCGGGAATCGTGTTTGCCCTGAACGAGATGATCGAAGATGGCCACGTCTATGCGCCGAGAGAGATGCTGGTCGGACGGGCCACTGAACTGCTGGGCGTCTCACCCGATCTGATCTCACCCGGGCTGGAACGCCTGGCCCAGGCAGAACGCATCCGACCGGAACTCGTTCCAATGCCAGGCAAAAACAACAAACCTGGCAAAACCATCGCAGAAGCAACTGCTACATACGAAACTTCCGCCATCTACCTGACCCCGCTCTACTTTGGCGAGAAAGGCGTGGCAGAGCGGTTCAAAGCGCTGGCTGCCACAAACATATCTTTCCTGGCAGAACGGCAGCTCGCCTTTCCCGTTGAAGAACTCTCCCAAGAACAGGCTGCCGCTGTACGGATGTCTCTTACCCACCCCGTATCGATCCTGACCGGCGGACCGGGCACGGGCAAGACCACCTGCCTGAAAGCCTTGATCTCCACTCTGGAAGCCCAGCATAAAAGCTATGCCCTGGCTTCGCCCACCGGCCGGGCCGCCAAACGCCTTGCGGAAGCCACCGGTCATCCGGCCAGCACCATCCATCGCCTGCTGGAATTTTCGCCGGTAGATGGCTTTAAGCATAACGATGATAATCCGCTGAACGTAGACTTTCTGGTAGTGGACGAAGCCTCCATGCTGGATTTGCTGCTGACCAACCACCTGCTCAAAGCCGCGCGGCCGGGCATGCATGTCCTATTGGTTGGGGATGTGGATCAGTTGCCGTCTGTGGGCGCGGGCGATGTGCTGCGAGATTTGATCGCCAGCGATGTTGCCCCCGTTACACGCCTGACGACCATCTTCCGTCAGGCGGCCGGTTCTCAGATCATCACCAACGCACACCGCATCAACCAGGGACAACCCCCGGTATTTTCGAAGGACGGCGGCGATTTTTATCTCTTCCCCGCCGAAGATGCCGGAGCCGCTGCCGATTGGGTGGTGGACGTAGTCACCGGACGCATCCCCCAGAAATTTGGTTTTTCCGCGCTCACCGACATCCAGGTGCTCTCCCCGATTTACCGCGGTCCCGCCGGGGTGACAGTCTTGAACGAGCGCCTGCAGGAAAAACTCAATCCGGTTGCCAGGGACAAACCGGAGCGCAGGCTGTATGGCACGACATTCCGGGTGGGAGATAAGGTTATGCAAACTCGCAACAACTACGACAAAGATATCTACAACGGCGACATCGGTTTCATCCGGGGCATTGACCTTATCGAGCAAACCCTCCGCGTGGATTTCGAAGGAAGAATAACTGTCTACGATTGGAGTGAAGCGGACGAATTGACCCTGGCCTATGCTGTTTCGGTCCACAAGGCCCAGGGCTCAGAATTTCCGGTGGTGGTCATGCCTGTGGTGACCCAGCATTACATGATGTTACAGCGCAACCTGCTCTACACAGCTATCACCCGCGCCCGCAGCCTGTGTGTCTTAGCTGGCAGCCGGCGGGCCATCAGTATCGCCGTTCACAACAACAAAGTAACCCAACGCTTCACGGCCCTGGAATGGCGGCTGGGAAACCAGGGATAAAGGGAATTTTTTTGGCCTTGACCTATAGGCAATTATGGCTCATAATCCATGAAATATATATCATGAAACATATAGCATGCTTTAAAAACGATAATAGGTAACATGCCCAAAAACAAATGGACTTTTATAACCAATCACGCTGTCGTGCTTACCTTGCTTGATCGTGAAAAGCGTTTAACATCTCGTGATATTGCTTCGGTGTTAGGTATTACTGAAAGGTCTGTGATTCGAATTATCAAGGATCTCGAGTCAGCAGGTTATATTACCAAGCGAAAAGAAGGCAGAGAAAATCGCTATACAGTAAATGCAGACCTGCCGCTTCGGCGTGAGGATCAACGAGAAGTTTCGGTGAATGAACTTCTTAAACTAATTACGGACAGGAAATGATCATTTGTATACAAGCTGCCAGTTGAGTTCTGACCCCGGAACCAAGTATTCTTAGTACTCGTTTTCTGTACCATCCATGAGCTTAGTTAGAATAGAATGACGGAAACTAATTCCCTGAATGGTTGCAGAGTCGAGGAAAAACGGCTCGCAATGTTCTGCCTGTGCGCTTTCTAATTATGCAAATGCGACTATTGAATTGAAACGATAGCAACATCTGATAACCATCGACAAATTTGGAGAATCTCATGAAAATTTCTAGCCGGGTTTTGTATCTGTTCTTGCTTACAATCTTAATGACTGCTTGCGGAGGTCGTTCCGCAGCGGAACCGACCACCGATATCAATGCTGTCATGACATCCGGGGTAGGAACCATGGTAGCTTCGTTTTTCGAAACGCAGACGGCGCTCTATACGCCGCCGGTTGACACAAGCACGCCAGTACCTTCGCCCACAAACACCGCGGTCGTTGCTCCATCCCTCGTTGTTCCTACCCTGGTTTCTTCCCCAACTCAGATCATTTACTACACTGCTACTTTAGGCACCGGCACACCCAGCCTGACGCCCACTGTCACCGGCACATTAGATCCCGCCTCCCTTGCTTCTGGTTGTCATAATCTAGCTTTAGTATCCGATTTACCGATTCAAGCCGGCACAATTTTAAAGCCTGGCACAGGGTTCACAAAAGAATGGAAAGTGGCAAATACGGGCACCTGCGCATGGAAATTTGGGTACAGACCCGTATTCGTAAGCGGTGATGAACTCAGTGGGGCTGGCTTAAGAGTTACTAATCTTATCGATCCCGGTAAGTGGACTACTTTATCCGTCAATATGAGAGCTCCAGATAAAACCGGAACCTATACCGGCTACTGGCGTCTGTCAGATGCGGAAGGGAAGTTGTTTGGCGCCACCTTGGCAGTTACGATCAAGGTTGGTTCGCCACCGGCGGATACTTCGACTCCCACCGCTACAGCAACCTCGACGCCTATAGCTACAGAGGATCCTGCCGATGGGTAGGTGATGTTCTATCATTGATAGGCTATGGTTTCAAATAATTACATCATCCAAGAATTTTGTAAGGATCTGCTGGAACTCGCCGGGCTGGTCCATATTGGGCAGGTGAGCCGCATCTGCGATGATTACCTTTTGAGCAGACGGTAGCTTCTCGACCAAATGGTCAGCCGCAGCCAGCATATACGGAATGTCCTGATCCCCCACGATGACGAGCACTGGCGTGGTTAGCTTGCTCAGCCGTTCTACTGCCGGAACCTCGGTGTCGGACATACGTTTCCCGAGTCCTTTGGCATCATGAGATAAGGCAGTGCGATTCATCTCGTAGGCCAACTGGCGCATCCCCTGATCTACCTGTTCAGGGGTCCGCCCCATGCCATCGAACCAGATTTGGGTCTCAAGTTCAGCCACCCGGTCGAGATCGCCAGCGCTATAAGCCTTCTCGGCTTCCTCAAAAAGTTCATCAGGCCCGGGGGTTTCCAATTCCAGTCCAGTTGGGCCCGAGTCGACCATGATCAAGGCTTTTACCTTGGCTGGCTGTGTCAGGGCAAAATCCATTGCCAGGCCTCCACCCATAGAACACCCCATCAGAATGTGGGGATGGTTCAGATGCAAGGCATCGAGCAGTGCGGTCAGGTCCTGGAGGTGGCTGAACTCGCCATCGACCGGTTCGCTCTTTCCATATCCGCGCAGATCGTAGCGTAGGACGCGGAAGCGCTCTGCGAAATAGGCGAACTCGTTATTCCACTGGCGGCTGTCGGCCACGCCAGCATGGATCATCACAAAGGGTTGCCCCTCACCTGCAATCTCATAATAAATGCGGGCATTGTTGATCGCTGCAAAGCCAGAGTCGATTCGGGTCTCGTCTATTTCAAACCTCCAGATCAATACTTAACGAAAATTGAGAAAATAGCAAATAGAGGCGCGGACGTACGCCCGCGCCTCTATTTGGGCATCTAACAATCATTTCGGAATCTAATGCCATCTTTGTTGAGGCGCCTACCCGGCTGCTTAGCCGCCGGCAATCGCGCCCACGATTAGAAAAGGCTCAGCGCCCGAGGCAACTTCCTCAGGGAGTGGGGCGTCCGGCGATTCATGGGATAAATCTTGCTCACAGGCAAAGAAGCGTAAAAACGGCCTTCGCTCCTGGGTAATGTGGTCGCGGATCGTCCCAGTCAACATCGGATAGCTAGCCTCAAGCACGTTCAAGACTGCGCGCTGCGTAACCGGGCCCTCGATTTCAAGTGTCACTTCCTTAGTGACACGCGCCAGCGTCCGCAGGTGCGGAGGGAGTACTACCCGAATCATGGCAGGGTCTGGACCTCGACCGACAACACGGGCGGAAGATCGCGGACAATGGGATTCCAACTATCCCCGGCATCCGCCGAGCAGTAGACCTGCCCGCCGGTAGTGCCGAAATAGACACCGCAGGGGTCGAGCGAGTCGACGGACATGGCATCGCGCAGCACGTTGACATAACAGTCGCTTTGCGGCAGGCCATTTGTGAGCGCCTCCCACTCGTTCCCGCCGGTGCGGCTGCGATAGACACGCAGCTTTCCATCGGGTGGATAGTGTTCCGAGTCGCTTTTGATCGGGAGAACATAGATCGTCTCCGGCTCGTGGGCATGAACGTCGATTACGAACCCGAAATCGGTCGGCAGGTTGCCACTGACTTCATGCCACGACTCGCCGGCATCATCGGTGCGCATCACGTTCCAGTGCTTCTGCATGAACAACACATTCGGGCGTGAGCGGTGCATGGCGATGCGGTGAACGCAATGGCCGACTTCGGCATCCTGGTCGGGGAGGAATTCGGACCGTAGCCCCCGGTTGATAGGCTGCCACGTTTTCCCGGCATCGTCCGTACGGAAGACGCCCGCAGCCGAGATGGCAATGAAGATTCGCTCCGGGTTGCTCGGGTCCAGAAGGATCGTATGCAAGCATAATCCACCGGCGCCTGGCTGCCAGTTGGGTCCGGAACCATGACCGCGCAGCCCGGCGAGCTCCTGCCAGGATCGGCCGCCATCGGTTGAGCGGAACATGGCAGCATCTTCGACTCCGGCGTAGACTGTGTCCGGGTCGGAAAGCGACGGTTCCAGATGCCAGACTCGCTTGAACTCCCACGGGTGAGGGGTGCCGTCGTACCACTGGTGGGTGCCGGGAACGCCGTCATATTCGAACTTGTTGTCTACCGGTTCCCAGGTCTGGCCTCCATCGTCCGAGCGCTGGAGTATCTGGCCGAACCAGCCGGTGGACTGCGAAGCATAAAGCCGATTCGGATCAACAGGGGAGCCCTTTAAGTGGTAGATCTCCCAACCTCCAAAGTGGGGGCCGCTGACATCCCACTTTTCACGCTTGCCATCTGACGTCAGAACGAACGCGCCTTTGCGCGTACCGACCAGAACTCGAACTCCGCTCATATTTAGCTCCTTATTCTAAAGATTCATGCCCAGACTATTGACAACAGCCCGGAAAAGCATACACTAAAATCGCATCAAGAGAGGATAAGTTGCTGCTTTATTTATAGCACATGCGTTCTATCTTTTCAAGCGCTCACAACCTTAAAATATAAAAACGATAAAAATTGTCTTGTTCGCGATGATACACCAATTCTACGGGTTGTCAAACGAGGAAGGCTCTTTGAGAACTCCCTTGTACCGCAACCAAAGTAATAACGAATTTAGCAGAGTACCCTACAGCTTAAGAAAGTTGCGGCACTGGAAAAACTCAGGCTAACAAAATAGTAAACCAGATCAGCCTGTTCTAACAAAATTGTTTGTTGATTTTCGTAAAAATTGTCATAAACTATTCATATCGGATCCAGACTAAAATCGGGTCCAAACATCACATCCAAATGGAGGAACAACAATGCCCACATTGAACAGAGTCCAACTGATCGGACGCCTTGGAAAGGATCCGGAGAGCCGTTACACGCCCACCGGAAAACAGGTCACCACTTTTAGCCTGGCAGTCAGCAACCGCTGGAAATCCCAGGGAGAAACCAAGGAAAACACCGAATGGATCAACGTGGAAGCCTGGGGCCGCCTGGGCGAGGTCTGCCAGGAATACCTGAAGAAGGGCAGCTTAGTCTATCTCGAAGGGCGTTTGAAGACCGACCGCTACGAGGACAAAGGCGAGACAAAATATTACACCAAAGTGGTTGCCCTGATGATGCAAATGCTGGACAAGAAACCCGCTGATGAGCCGATCATGTCAGTGGAGGAAGCGCCAGCCGATTACGAAGCAGAATAACTTTTAACCACAAAGGCGCGAGGACACGGAGTCACGAAGGTGATCTCCGTGTTTTTGTTTGTTGGGGTCCAAAGTCAGGAGACTTTGGACCCCAAGGATTCCTATCGTTGGACTCTGGTTGCATTTTTGAAAGCTAGAAATTTACAGGAATTTCGTCTAACAGATTACGGACGGATGGCGCTTTTCAGGAAGCCGTTATTTTTGTACGATGGAATAAGCTTTCTTTAGGAGGTGTCCTGTGAAAATTCCGTTCATCAAGGCTTCAACGCAGGCCTTTTTGGAAGAG
>JAABUE010000171.1 GCA_011389535.1 Anaerolineales bacterium | reverse complement strand
GAGAAGCCCGGTCTCTTCGCCGCACATGTAACGCCCGGCGCTGACATGCAGGTGCAGCTCAAAGTCAAAGCCCGAGCCAAGGATGTTCTTTCCCAGATAGCCCGCCTCGTACGCTTCCGCAATTTCCTTTCGCAGGCGGCGCTCGGCTTCCTTGTAGGCCCAGCGCAGGAAGATATAGCCGACTTCGGCCTGGATGGCGTACGCGCTGATGATCGTCCCTTCGATGACAAGGTGCGGGTCGCCTTCCAACAGCAGGCGGTCTTTGAATGTGCCTGGCTCCATCTCGTCGGCATTGACGATCATATATTTAGGGCGCGGCGCCTCATCCCCCATGGGGACGAAACTCCACTTCACACCGGTCGGGAAGCCAGCCCCACCACGGCCTTTCAAATCGGACCGTTTGACTACATCCGTAACCTCGGCTGGAGTCATCTTGAGCGCCTTGCGCAAGCCCTGGTAACCATCAGCGCGCTCGATGGCCTTGAGTTCCAGTGGCACCCGGTCCGCTTGGATGTTGCTGGTCAGGGGAGTTTCCATCAAGCTTTATTCCGGTAGCTTTCCAGGATCTGGTCGATCTTTTCAGGGTCGAGGTTGTTATGCAAATCGTTCCCTACCATCATGACCGGAGCGTGGTCGCAGTCCCCCAGGCAGACCATCGGAAGCAGGGTGAATTCGCCGTCCGGGGTGGTTCCGCCGAAATCGATCCCTAACCTTTCGCTCAGATGCTGGCGCATCTTCTCGTACCCCATCAGCCAGCAGGAAACGCTGTCGCACAGCAGGATCACGCGTTTCCCGACCGGCTTACGGAAGATCAGGTTGTAGAATGTAGCAACATTGTCCAGCTCGGCGGGAGTCATCTCGAGCAGGGCGGCGATATCCTTCAAGCTTTCATCCGAAACCCAGCCGCGCTCCCGCTGGACGATCTTCATGGCCTCGATACAGGCAGCGCGCTTGTAAGGATATTCGGCCACGTGGCTTTCGATTTCCTGTCGTTCTGCGTCTGTTAGCATAAATAATCCTCAAGTTTCATTGTCCCTGAGCGGAGCCGCCGGTCCTTCCACTCTGTTTTCGTCTGCTCAGGATTGGCGGCGCAGTCGAAGGGCGAAACTTCAAATCATTTCTCGTTCCTTGTTACTTAGTGTGTGCCCTTCGACTGCGGTCGATACGCCCGAAAAGCACGGGCGAATCGACCTCCGCTCAGGGACATTAATTAACGATCCACATCCGCTAACACAAAATCAATACTTCCCAAAATCGCGAGCAGGTCTGCGATCATCAACCCGCGGCTGATCTCCGGGACCATTTGCATATGTGGGAACGATGGCGTGCGGATGCGCGTGCGATAGGACTCGGTGTTGCCATCGCTGACCAGGTAATAGCCGTTGATGCCTTTGGTGGCCTCGATGCTCACAATTGCCTCGCCCGCCGGGATGACCGGTCCCCAACTGACGTGAAGGAAGTGATCGATCAAGGTTTCGATATCGTACATGGTGCGATCTTTGCGCGGCGGGGTGGTCAACGGGTGGTCGGATTTGTAGTGCCCGGCCGGCATATTCTCGAGGCACTGCTCGATAATCCGCAGACTCTGGCGCATCTCTTCAATGCGTACCACGCCACGGTCATAGCAATCGCCGTGCGTGGCGGTCGGGATATCGAACTCGAACATCTCATAGCCGGAGTATGGTCTTTTCTTGCGGTAGTCCCATTCAAACCCGCAGGCGCGCAGACCAGGCCCGGTCACACCCCATTCGATGGCTTTGTCTAGAGTGTACGCTCCCACACCTTTGGTACGCGCCTTGAAAATGCCATTCTGCATTACCATCTGGTCATATTCATCCAGGCGGGCGGGCAGGTAGTCGAGGAAATCGCGCACCATCTTTTCCCAGCCGTCAGGCAGATCCTGGGTCACGCCACCGATGCGGAACCAGCTGGGGTGCATGCGCCCGCCGGTTACGGCAGCCACAATCTCGAAAATGCGCTCGCGGTCCGAAAACATATAAAAGACCGGCGAGAACTGGCCCACATCCTGGGCAAACGTGCCGTACCAGACTAGGTGGTTGGCCAGCCGGAAGAACTCGGCCATCATGACCCGAATCACCTTGGCCCTCTCAGGCACCTCGATCCCGGCCAGTTTTTCAACGGTCAGCACGTAAGGCAGGTTATTCATCACGCCGCCGAGATAATCCACCCGGTCTGTGTAGGGAATATACGTATGCCAGGTCTGGCGCTCGCCCATTTTCTCCGCGCCGCGGTGGTGATACCCAATCTCGGGCACTGCGTCCAGGATGACTTCACCATCGAGCTGCAGAATGAGACGTAAGACGCCATGCGCGCCGGGGTGCTGGGGGCCCAGATTCAGGAACATAAAATCTGTATCTTCGCCGTGGCGTTCCAATCCCCAACGTTCCGGGTGGAACTGCAGGGCTTCCATCTCGCGCTCCTGTTTTTCCGGTGGCAGTTGGAAAGGTCCCATTTCAGTGGCGCGGGCGGGGTGCTCCTTGCGCAGGGGATGTCCTTCCCAGGTAGGCGGCATCAGGATGCGCTCCAGGTGCGGGTGCCCATCAAACTTGATCCCGAACATATCCCATACTTCACGCTCGTACCAGTTGGCATTGGCGTAAACGCCGGTGACCGAAGGCAGGGACGGGTATTCACCCACCAACGGAACTTTGATGCGCACATCCTGGTTACGCTCGAAAGAAAGAAGCTGGTAGACCACGCTGAAATCCGCTTCGGGCTGGCCTTCGCGGTGGCTGCGCGAGCGCTCGTCGATGGCGGTCAGATCAAAGAGCATAGCGTAAGGATCGAAAACACCTTGTTTAAGGAAAGCAAGCACCTCCGTCACTCGATCGGGCGAAACCCAGACCGTAGGGATTTCGTCTTTTGTGAGCTGGGGGCCCAAAACCGCTTCGCCGAACCTGTCCTTCAGTTCCTGGTAAATTTCCTGCACCTTTACACCTGGTCGGGTGGTCGCAAAATGGTGGCTTTCGAGCGTGCTTCCTGCTTTTTATCACGCTGCGAGATTTTCTCCGGCTTAACCACACCCTGTGGGCCGATCGTCCAGCTTAACGGACGCTTTTCCAGTCCGACCCTTTCTGAAAGCAGTATCAACCCTTCCATAAATGCATCCGGGCGAGGCGGGCAGCCTGGCACGTACATATCGACCGGGAGGATCTTATCCACGCCCTGCACTACGCTGTAAATATCATACATACCGCCGGAGTTGGCGCACGAGCCCATCGAAATCACCCAGCGTGGCGCCATCATCTGCTCATACAGGCGTACGATGATGGGCGCCATCTTGACAAAAGGTGTCCCGGCGATGATCATCACATCGGCCTCGCGGGGCGTGCCGCGGATGACTTCCGCGCCGAAGCGGGCAATGTCATAGCGGCTGGTGATAGCAGTCGCCATCTCCACATAACAACAAGACAGGCCGAAGTTGAAGGGCCACATCGAATTTTTGCGGCCCCAGGCTAACAGGTCTTGCAAACGGGACAACATGAAGACCCGGCTCATGGTCTCGCCGAAAGTCTGTTCACCGTTTTCGGCAGGAGTCTCATCCCCGGGTTTACTGAACCACCAGCGCATAGGTCAAATCTCCTGATAGACTTCCAGCATCTTAATCGACTTCTTCACTGCTTTGGATTCGTTTTCTGATCTCTGAAGTCTGGCTGCCCCAATCCAGCGCGCCCAGCCGCCACAAATAGACCAGCGCGGCCATCAAAACCCCAATAAAGATCAAAATTTCGATATAGCCTGCCCATCCAAGTGGGCGCACCGCCAACGCCCAAGCGATGATAAACACCACTTCCAGGTCAAAGATTACAAAGAACATGGCCACCAGGTAGAACCTGGCGTTCAATCTCTGCCGTGCTGACTCGATGATCGGTGCGCCGGCTTCATAAGGTTCGTCGGTAGCGCGCTCCTTGTGACGCTCTCCTAAAACAGAAGAAAGCGCCAGGATGATCACCATCAATATGATCACTGCAACGAAATAAACGCCTAAAGGCCACAGTTCAGTCACAAAGCTCATCTCAACTCCTGCACACTGCGTAGTCGCTTAAGGCTCGGGATTAACAGCACTCAGAATCGCAACGTTCCCTTGATGACAACGGTGTTGGACCTTCTGGACTGTAATGTGTTTGGGTTCGATGGTTGCTTTTTAGCTATTTTTATGCATTCTACGCCCCCCGCCTCAATGACTAACTGGGTTAAATTATAGCACACTCGTGAACCATAGCAGTTTACGATCATTTCCAACGGTAGGGATCTATCACCCGGTTATTCTTTTTCACCATTCACAGCAAAGGAAAACGACTTGACCTTTTCAGCCAGCTCCATAAGCCTG
>JAABUE010000170.1 GCA_011389535.1 Anaerolineales bacterium | reverse complement strand
TCGAACGTGGCGATGATAATGTGGTAAGTGATGTTATGGCTGGATACATTTATAGCAGCGGTCTTCTGCTTGATAGCGGTGATACAATCTATCTCCGCAGACCTGATCGCACCATTGCAGATACAGTCAACATAAGTGGTGGAGCTTGGCCGGCTGGTGGAGGAACTAATTTCTCCAGCATGGAGCGCGTTGCTACGAGCGGAGTGATTGCACCGGATGGCCCGTTCGCATGGATTACAAATGTAGGAATAGTTAGAAATGGGCTGGACGCATCCGGGTCTTTCATCTTCGGTACGCCAGGGCAACCGAACTGGGCTTTTAATGTGGTACCGACAGCAACGTCCACTCCTACTGCTCTACCACCAACCCAAACGTCAACATCAACACCATCATCTACACCCACAGGCACAACCACCCCGCTTCCTGGTAACGTGAGGAGCGTCGTCATCAACGAGGTCGCGTGGGCGGGTACGCGGGCTTCCGCCGACGATGAATGGATCGAACTCTATAACCCCGGTACGGCGGCTGTCAACCTGGCGGGCTGGGTACTCAAATCCAGCGATGGCAGCCCAACCATCGAGTTGCCAAACGTGAACCTCGCGGCAGGGGCGTATTTCTTGCTGGAGCGTACGGACGACAACACTGTTGCAGATATAACGGCCGATCTGATCTATACCGGCTCGCTGACGAATAGCGGAGAGATCCTGTATCTTTATGACCCTGCCGACAGAATTATCGATACCGCCAACAGCACCCTCCCCATATTCTGGCCGGCGGGCAACGCCAGCGATTACTCCAGTATGCAGCGCAGCGTTATCGCCGCCGACAGCAACTTCGTCTGGGTCACATACGATGTTACCAAAGATCTGCCGGCGAATTATGCGCATGATGCTGCCGGCAACCCCATTCGCGGCACGCCGCGCAGGGCTAACCTGCCGATCAACGTTACGGCCACGCCCACGCGTGTGAGCACCACCACTGGCGGTTCATCAGGAGGATCGACAGGCGGCATTGCCACCCCGCCTCCGGTCATCGGCATCAGCGAGTTCCTCCCTCGGCCCGGCCATGACTGGAACAATGATGGTAAAGTAGACGTGTTCGATGAGTTCATCGAGATCATCAACGCCGGAAGAGGGGATATCAATTTGTCGGCTTACCGGCTGGACGACGAGCAGATCGAGGGTTCTGTCCCTTATGTGCTCCCCAATAGAGTTCTCAAACCGGATGAGCGGGCTGTCTTCTATGCTTCCGAGACCGGCATCCTGCTAAGCGATGGCGGCGACACGGTGCGACTGCTCAGGGGCAACACCGTTATTGATGCTTACACATATACCGTCGTCCGCTACCCTGACCAATCCTGGTGCAGGATCCCGGACAGGTTGGGCTACTGGAATCACCCATGCTTCCCAACTCCCGGCAATGCCAACGCCCTGACCGGGAGGATCCCGCTTCCGTCCGGAGGCCCAACCGGGTACCGCCCCCCGGTCTGCCTCCTGCCCGATACCGCTCCCGATGAATTCATCTATGCAGAGTGTGAAGTCGGCGGGGACGGGATCTGGAACCGCCATTTCTGGGATGCGGCGGATGCAGCCAAACTGCTGACACTGGGCGAAGAACAGAAGTGGGAGACGGTCTTCGAATAAAAATAATAAGAGACCTGACAGGTTTCCCAAAACCTGTCAGGTCTTTGTTGTCTTTCACGCAGTAAAGCGAGATACTATCTCGCTTTACTGTTTTAATCGGTTGCCGCGCTGGCCACTTCCTCCGGCGCGAATATGACCTCATCTTTGCCGGTCAGCTTATCGTTCACCTTTGCCACGATCAGGCGTAAATGCCCGGGATGGGCCACGTAGTCCAGGTCATCGGCCGGGACGGTGAGCACCGGGCACAGGGTGAAGCGCGCGATCCAGTTTTCGTAGAGCAGGTTCAAGCTGCCCAGGTAGTCGCGCGAGATGGAGCGTTCGTATTCCCGGCCGCGCCGGGAGATCCGCTCCATGAGCGTATCGACGGAGGCGCGCAGGTATATGACCAGCTCGGGCGGCGGCAGAACCTCGATCACGGTTTCGTACAATTCTTTATAGGTCTGGTAGTCGCGCTCGTGGATGTGTCCCTGCAGGTACAGGTTCTGCGCGAAGATCTCGGCATCTTCATAGACGCTGCGGTCCTGGATGACCGAGCTGGGATGTTGCGCGATCTGGTGATGGGCGCGCAGGCGATGGGTCAGGAAGAAGACCTGCGAGTGAAAAGACCAGGCAGCCATGTCGCTGTAGAAATCGGCCAGGTACGGGTTTTCCGTCACGGGCTCGTAGAACGGTTCCCAGTGCAACTGCTTGCACAACCCTTCGACCAGCGTTGATTTCCCCACCCCGATGTTTCCTGCTACGGCAACGAATTTCTTCATTTCCTAATCACCATTCCCTCTTAACGAACCCTTGCGAAGGCCTTGTCCTGAGGGCGTAGCCCGAAGGAACTTGCCTTCGCAAGGGTTTGGAACCAAATGTTTGTTACGGAATTTCTCCGGCAAGTTCTTTATCGATAATCTGTTTGAACACGTCCAACGGCTGGGCTCCGACAACTGCCAGGCCATTGACAAAGAAGGTGGGCGTGGAACGCACTCCCATGTTCAGGGAGAAGTCCATGTCTTCCTGGATGAATTGATCGAACTTACCGCTATCCAGGCAGGCTTCGAAAGCGACGGTATCGAGCTCCAGATCGGTAGCATAGCGGGTGTAAGCGTTACGCCCAAACCCGTATTCATCGCTGAACAACTTGTCATGGAACTGCCAGAACGAGCCCTGCTCATCGGCGCACATGGACGCAACCGCAGCGGACATGGCATCGGGGTGAATGGATGTCAGCGGCAGGTTACGGAACACAAGCCGGATTTGCCCGGGATAGGCGGCCAACAACGGTTGGTAGACCTGGTCAAACCAGCGTTTGCAGAACGGGCACTGGTAATCGCTGAACTCGACCACGACGATCTCAGCATCCGCCGGTCCAAGGCTGGGGAAACCTTCTGTGGGGATGTCGTAGCGGGTATAAGCGGGGTTGGCTTCAGGGCCCGCAGCAGCCTGGGCCGGTGGAACGATTGCCTGCTGGGCGGTTGGAGTACGCCCCCAGGCTACATAACCAACCAGAATACCAATCGCAAAAGAGAACACAACCATGATCGCGTAGAAATGGCTGCGCTTAAAAACAACGGTGTCGTCAGTTTCCTTTTCAGAAGCAATGACGGTTTTTTCGGGAGCAACGTCCATATTTTCCATGCGGCGGATTATATCATGAGGGTAACTGTCCGATTTTTATGGAACCTTTTTGCAATGGAGTCCGTATATCCTATGTGGAGGCAAAAATGACTGTACAAAAACGAAAAATTCACTGGTTGCTCTGGCCGTTTTGGGCGCTGTGGAAGCTTATCAGCGGGATCGTTGAGTTCACTGGCCGCATTGTGGCTGTCGTGCTGGGGCTGGTGCTTATGATCGTTGGCGTGATCGTCAGCCTGACCATCGTCGGCGCAATTATCGGTATCCCGCTGGCAATTGTTGGCCTGCTGCTCACCCTGCGGGGCCTGTTCTAAAAACAGAAAAAGCCAGGGTTTAGCGGAACCCTGGCTTTTTCTATTCGATCTCGAGGCGGAAATCAGTCCGTACCCACGAAGTTGGCCGGGAGCCGGCGCTGGATCCGCCTGAAAAACGGGAGCAGGTGCCGGGTCCGGAACGAGGCCAAGAATTTCCGTACTCTAGGGATACGCAGAAGCAAGAGCAACAAGACAACCAGTCCGTAAATCAACGGGCGGACGATTTCGCCCTGCAGGCGGAAGATGTCGCCTTTTTTCGAGAGCGCAAAATGCAGCACAGCCAGCGGGGCGATCAGGTAGATCGTCTGGTGCAGGCGCTTCCAGTTCTTCTTGAGGCGGATTTTCCAAACATCGAAGGATGTCACGGCCAGCGGGATCAACATCAGGAAAGTGATCAGTCCAAAGATGATGTAGGGTTTCTCGAGAATACTCTGGATGATCTGGCTCCAGGCCAGGCCGTAGTCCAGGTCAAGGAAGATCAGCACGTGAATGGTCGCGTACATGAAGGCGTATAAACCGAGAGCGCGGCGTCGTTTGAGCGGTTCTTTCCAGCCGAAGAGCGTGTTGAGCGGCGTGCACAGCAGGGAGAGCACCAACAGCGTGATGGCGTGCCGGCCGGTGCGTTGTTCGAGATCCTGGATGGGGTTGACCGAAAGATTCCCCAGGACGGCGTCGATCAGCAGGTGCGCCAGGGCGCTCCAGGCGTAAACGTGCATGCTGATTTGCAGGGCGGTGGAGCGCAGTTTTTTCATGCTAGTAAAACTTGTCCAGAGCCATACATTCGTCCAGGTCGGCCACCTATTCGGCGTGCCCACTGACGATC
>JAABUE010000169.1 GCA_011389535.1 Anaerolineales bacterium | reverse complement strand
AATCTCGACCAGCCAATGCCGCTGCACGAGAAAACATACAAGCTCATCCGCAATTTGTGGCGGCGGGTGCTGTTAAGACAAGACTGTTGCGGACAGCATGGCGAACCCGGCTGTTGACAGCTCGAAAATGCCTCCGGTCCGGAGGCGCACCCGCATGATTACCCACACCAGTATGATTAGAGGTTCTTCCATACTTTTAGCGGGAGAGAGGATCGAAAATTGTGACGCGCGCGTACGCGCGCGTCACAATTTTCGATATTTTTCTCAATGTAAGCGATTGGACTATCTTTTTAGATACCCGCCATCCTTGAGCCTGCTGGCCGGTTTGCGCTGTTGGAAGGCATACCACCCCAGGCCAAGCCCACCGAGCAGGAGCAACCCGCCCAGGATGCCAAAGATGGGTGATGGACTGCTTCCGCCTCCGCCATTTTCCGACGCCGGCTCAGCGCCCGTCTCCGTCTGGGACTGGGCGCCAAATGAGACTTCAGCCCGATCGCCCGCTTTGATGGCAAACGTGTAAGTCAATTCCATCGTGGGGTTGTAATTGGGAGGCACAGCCAGGCTGATGTTGTACTCTCCGGCGGGCACATCCGTGAAGCAGGTTGGCACCGGCTCCAGCAAATCAGGGTCGATTTCTGAGATGGTATTCTTTGTCTCCGAAAAAGTGCCGGCCGTGTTGCTGACACTGACCGCGCCACCGGCAACGCCGAGTTCGGTCTCCTGGCGCAGAGCGTCGCCGTTGAGATCGTCATACAGCAGGATGCAGATTTCGGTCGTCCCGGCAGGCAGCGTAGGCGTGACCGTGGGTGGTTCCAGCGTTGGAGAAGGTCCGGGGGTTGGCGAAAGCGACGACGGGCCGCCGACCCCGAGCATGAGCTCATTTCCCACAATGAGTGTGCAGTTTTCATCAATTTGTGGGTTCAGGCCGCGCAACTGGTCGACGGGGACACCATATAGAAGTTGGATGCGAATACAGCTATCCCCGGGCTGTACGATGTAAATGATGCGCCCGTCCGCTCCCGGCGTCGGCGAGGGAAACTGCACCTGGGCAGGCGGGGAAGCCTGGGCCGGCACCAGCAGTCCGAACAGCAGAAGGGGGGTTAAAAGAAGGAAAACGACAAATAATCGCTTCAGGTTCATAGGTAGGCGGATTATATCAGGGATTGATTAGACGACTATCATCCGCTAATCTGCGCGAATTCTCGCTAATCTTTTCCGATTAGTGCACACCTGTCCTGAGCTTGCCCACCCCGGTAGAGCAGAGCGGGCCGGGGACGAAGTGGAGTGTAGTCGAAGGGCAATCTATTTATGACAAGTTCGCGATGCGACTACGGGCATCACTGTCGTTCTGCCCTCCGCTTAGCGAAAGATATACTACTGATACCTCTTCCGGATTTCCGGCAGGAAATACTCGTTGAAGAACCGGTCTACATCGTAATCGGGCTTCCAACCCCATTCCACTCGCGCCTTGGAATCGTCCAGGGCTTCCGGCCAGGAATCGACGATCCCCTGCCTGCGGATGTTCGGCTCGAACGTGATTTGCGCGCCGGGGAAGGCCTTCAGCGCCCACTCGCGGAACTCGCCCGCCGTCAGGCTGAACGCAGCGATGTTATACACCGGGCAGGTCAGGCCCTCTCGCGGCGCGTCCATCAGCAGCAACAACGACCTGACAGCGTCCGGCATGGCCATAAATGAGATTTTAGTATCCTCGCGCACGAAGCAGGCATAAGGGCGGCCCTGAGCGGCAGCGTGCAGCATCTCGGGGCCGTAATCGCTCGTCCCGCCGCTGGGCACGGTAAAGGCGCTCACCAGTCCCGGAAAACGGATGGCGCGGAAGTCCAGCATCGCAGGCGGGTTTGGCTCCAGGTGGCGTTGTCCTAAAAATCTGCTGTAGTACACCCCAAGCTTCTCGCAGTACAGCTTATTGCAGCCGTACATCGTCTGGGGTGCGTTCCATTCGTTCTCTTTGACCCGTCCCGCCCCAGTCTTCTCAGCCAGATCCCGGAAACCATAGGCCGCGAGCGAGCTGGGGAACAGGAACTTGACATGCTTGTTATATTTCTCGGAACGATAGGCCGCCATGGCCAGCATCTGCATCGTCCCTTCCACGTTGATACGGTGTGCCATCTCAGGCGATTCTTCAGCCTTAGAAGAAAGCGACGCGGCCAGGTGAAAGACCACGTCGAAATCATAATCGTAAAATATCTTGAATTTGTTGAGAAGATCCCCCCGTACGTGCTCTGAGACCAGGGAAGAGATCGTGTCCGGCAGTGGCGCCAGGTCCGCGGTCACGATCCGGTAGCCTCCGCGCCGCGCCAACCCTTGCACCAGCGCCTGTCCAATTTCACCGCATGCGCCCGTCACAAGGACCTGTGTTTCAGTCATAGTTTTCTCCTTTGTGCTAGAATGGGTGACGAAAATGTCCGCAGGTAGGGCAGATTCTCGCAGTTCTTTACCCTGCGCTCATCCGTACAACCTGCGGACATGGTCACCAGCGAGCAAATGTTGCTCCATTGCTGTCTTATTGTACAACATCCCCACCCGGAATTTTGTCACCAAATGCGCATGACTTTCTCTCGACTCCTCATCCTTACATGCGGACTGCTGCTCGCGGCCTGTTTCCCCGCCGGAACGGTCGCCGTGACTGCCACGCCTCGCCCACCGACGCCTACCCCGCTCCAAACTCCCACCATCGTCTGGTTCCCGCCAACCGCCACGCCTTCACCTCCGCCAGTACGCACCCTGCCACCGACCCCCGACATGCTGACCGGCCTGGGAACCCTGATCGCCAGCGACGATTTCACCGATCCCGACGAGTGGGATACGGCCGTCTCTGACCAGGGCAGCGCCTCGGTCAGCCGGGAACGCCTGACTCTGGCGGTGCAGCCCGGCGTGTATATGGTCAGCCTGCAGAGGCAGATGGTGCTGGGGGACTTCTATGCAGAGATCACCGCCCGTCCCAGCCTGTGCCGCGGCGCGGATGAATACGGCTTCCTGGTGCGCGCCAGCGCCGCCACCTATTACCGCTTTTCTTTGAACTGCAACGGGCAGGTGCACGCCGCGCGCATCAGCGTCAGCAAGCGGTATATCCTGCACGAACCCGTTATGAGCGGTGACGTCCCGCCCGGCGCGCCCGGGGAGGTCCGTATCGGCGTGTGGGCTGCCGGGTCCGAGCTGCGCCTGTTTTTGAACGGCCGTTTCCAGTTCAGCATCACAGACAAGACCATCTCGTCCGGCTCGGTGGGCGTCTTTGCCCGCGCCGCAGGCGAAACGCCAGTCACGGTTACCTTCTCGGACCTGGACGTGCGCTCGGTGGAGTACTTCCCGCCAACGCGTACGCCTGTCCCGTAAAAAACTTACCGGGGATACCCTAACGTGCACGCGTAAACAAAGATGAACGATTATCAACCCATCCATGTTTATCTCTGTTCATCCCCGGTAAATTAAACCCGCGTGTATAATTCTCTCATGCCGCGCCCAAACAAACTCAACAACCTCGACCCCAAGTCCTGGCTCAAATTCCAGAAATCCTGGTTCATCCACAACCCGCCGCCGCGCAAGAAAGGCGTGCTCGTCCATCCCGCCAAATTCCCGGAGACCATGGCCCAGGAATTCATCGAGTTCTTCACCAGGGAGGGGGAAACCGTGCTCGACCCGATGGCAGGCACCGGGTCCGCGCTGGTGGCGGCCTTGCGCTGTGGACGAAACGCATACGGCATCGAACTCAACCCCAAATACGCCGAAATTGCAAACCAAATTATTGAAGAAGAACGCAATTTGTTGGGAGAGAATGTCCAAAGTCTAATGTCTAAAGTCTTAATTGGCGACGCAACGAAAGCAGCAAGCTATCAACTCCCAACGATTGACTACATCCTCACCAGCCCTCCCTACTGGGACATGCTGCACGCCAGAGGCGCCGAAACCCAGAAAAAACGCCGCACGTCTGATGGCATGGACGTCTTCTACTCCGACGACCCCAATGACGTCGGCAACCTGCACGATTATGAAGAATTTTTGGAAAAGCTGGCCGGCATCTATAAAGGGTTGAAACCCTTACTGCGGGAAAGGGCTTATTTGACGATCATCGTCAAGAATGTCAAGAAGGGCGGGAAAATCTACCCCCTGGCCTGGGACATTGGCCGCGAGCTCGGCAAAACTTACACTCTTAAAGATGAAAAAATCTGGCTGCAAGACAACCAGCGCCTGGCCCCATACGGGCTGGGCAACGCCTGGGTGAGCAATACGTTCCATCATTATTGTTTGCAATTTCGGAATGATTAAGAAGTGAAAATATGTAACGTTCATTCATTCCTCAAATATGCTACAATTGCAACGTAATACGATTTATGTATCGATAGGAGTTTTGTATGGAAACCGTAACTGTTTCCCCTAAATATCAAGTTGTTATCCCAAAGAATGTACGCAAGG
>JAABUE010000168.1 GCA_011389535.1 Anaerolineales bacterium | reverse complement strand
CCCGCGACCCAACCTTGATCGTGCTCGTGCTGATGGGAACCATTGCTGTCTCTACTGCGATCACGGTGTTTGGTATACAAGAAGAATCAACCGACTCACCACGGAGCGCACGGAGTTCACAGCTCGTCCTGGCCGACGGGCCAGGGAGAAAACCAAAAGAAAATCTCCGTGCTCTCAGCGTTCTCTGTGGTGAAATTTTCCGCGTCGACTTCCGCGCAAACAGCGCCTACTGGTGGCTGATCGCCGAGCGCGGACTGTTCCTATTGGGCATATACGGCGTGCAGGCCTTTGCCCAGTATTATTTGCAAGATGTCATCCGCGTGGCGGACCCGCCCAAACAGACCGGCGACCTGCTGGCCGTGCTGACCCTGTCTCTCGTAGCGCTGGTGCTGCTCGGCGGCTGGCTGACGGATAAATTCGGCCCCAAGCGCATCCTGTATATTGCCAGTTTCCTGGCCGCCGCCGGGATGCTGCTAATGCTCATCCCGCGCGATATGGCCGGATTGATGGCCTTCGGCGGCGTGCTCGGCGCGGGCATCGGCCTGTTCCTGACGGCGAACTGGGCGCTGGCCAATAAGCTTGCTCCCGGCGACCAGGCCGGCAAATTCCTCGGCCTGACCAACCTGGCAACGGCCGGCTCCGGCGCCCTGGCCCGCCTCGAAGGTCCCGTCCTCGACTGGTTGAACGGGCTGTGGCCGGGACAGTGGGTGGGGTATACCGGGTTGTTCGTGTTTGGGGCGGTGTGTATACTGCTCAGCATGCTGTTGCTTAAGAAGATAAAAATCAAGAGTGCATAAACTTTATTAACATGCCAGTAATTCCCAGCTTGTCATTGCGAGGGCGTTTTCCCCGCCCGTCCTGGCCGGCGGGCCAGGGAAGCAATCTCCTGATTTTAGCGAGGAGACTGCTCACCTGAACTGCACCGAACGCAGTGCGGTGCAAGTGTCGCGGTTCAAAACCACTGACACTGGTATGATTGGGGCCATGATCCGAATTGAAACTCATAAAGTAATCCCGTTCCTGCTGTTTTTTATCGTTATCGCGGCGTTCCTCTTCCTGCCATACTTCTCACAGGTGGAACTGCCCGTTGTGCAGATGTCCGCCTTTGGCTCGGAAACGGTCCGTGCCGAAGTGGATGAGATCATCGAAGAGGGCGAGATCGACCTGGGCGGAACCGTCCAGCGTTACCAGATCGCCCGGGTGGAGATCCTGGAGGGGGATTATGAAGGCATCCTGATGGAGATCGACTACGGCCAGCGCCAGGTTCTTTCCGGGAATGTCTACCTCGAGCCCGGTGATGGAATCCTTGTAACCTTAGGCAAACGGCCCGACGGCGTGATCACGGCCTATTTCGCCGAACACGTCCGAACCACGCCGCTGCTGTGGCTGCTGGCGGCCTTCGTCGTGGCCATCTTGATCATCAGCCGCTGGAAGGGCTTGCGCTCCCTTCTCAGCATGGGCTTCAGCCTGTATGTGATCATCAGCTACATCATCCCGCACATTCTGAACGGCGAAGACCCGGTGCAGGTCAGCATTATCGGCGCAGCCATCCTGCTGTCGGTCACGCTCTATCTCACCTACGGCTGGAACCTGAAAACCCACTCCGCTGTGCTGAGCATGGTCTTCGTCCTGGTGATTACCGGCACGCTGGCGTACGGGTTCGTCATCTTCACCCGTCTCACCGGCGCAGGCGACGAGAACGCACTCTTCCTGATCCAGATGCTTGATTCCAGCATCAACCTGCGCGGGCTGTTGCTGGGCGGGATGATTATCGGCGCGCTGGGCGTGCTGGACGACCTGGTGACAACGCAGGCTTCAGCCATTTTCGAGCTCCATGGGGCGAATCCCGGCCTGGGCTTCCGTGGCCTCTACAGCGCTGCCATGCGCATCGGCCAGGACCATGTGGCTGCTACCGTTAATACCCTGGTCCTGGCCTACGCCGGAGCCTCACTGCCCATGCTGCTGATGTTCTCGCTTGGCAGAGGCGACTTCGGGTATCTGGTCAATTTCTCCTTCGTAGCCGAGGAGATCGTGCGGACGCTGGTCGGGTCGCTGGGGCTGATCACCGCGGTCCCGCTCACGACGGCGATTGCCGCGGGATTGGCTCTCTACAGGCACCGGCTGGGGAAATGGGAGCAGGTTTTGGGTCCTCTAGGAAGCGGAGAAGGTCACTCCCACTGAGGCCACGGAGCCACAGAGTCACAGAGAAAAAAACTCCGTGTCTCCGCGTCTCTGTGGCAATTCCTTTCCTTGCAAATTCGTTAGTCTAATCCTGCAACCTTTTATCGCCCTGCTGCGTAAAGTAAATGCAGAAAGTAATAGAGGAGAAACGTGAACGAGGAACAGACCTGGATCCTCCAGGCCAAAAACGGAAGCGACGAAGCCTTTACAACCATCGTTGAGACCTATCAATCCCCGGTCTACAACTTGTGCTACCGCATGCTGGGTGAGCCCGAAGCGGCTGAAGATGCCGCCCAGGAGACTTTCCTGCGGGCCTACCAGCACCTTCATCGCTATGATATCAAGCGGCCCTTTGCAACCTGGCTACTCTCGATCGCGGCCCATTATTGTATCGACCGTCTCAGGCGGCGCAAGCTGCCCATCTTTTCAGTGGATGAAGACGAAGACTCTACTTTCGAGATACCGGATGCTCACGCGCCTCACCCTGAGACGGAAGCAGTCCACGGCGAACAACGGGAACAGATCCACGCTATGATCCACTCTCTGGATGCAACCGACCGGGCTGCCGTTGTGATGCGTTACTGGTATGATTTTTCTGAAAAAGAGATTGCGGAAGCGCTCAATCTGACCGTCAGCGCGGTGAAGAGCCGCCTGCACCGGGCGCGCAAGCAACTCGGTAAACTCTGGCAAGAAACTTCCACATCCGCACATGTGGAAAGGAGTCCTTATGAATCACCGGCCTTTTGAAGACTGGCTGCTGGATGACCAGCCTCTCAACCCAACACAGAAGCGCGAGCTGGATTCGCACCTGCGGGCATGCAAAGTTTGCAGCGCGATCGCCGAATCGAACCTGGCTCTCCGTTCCGCACGCCTGGTCCCGCCTGCGCCGAGGTTCAGCGCCCGCTGGCAGGAGCGGCTGGTCCTGGCGCGCCGGGCACAGCGCAGACGAACTTTATTGGGCAGCTTATTTTTCTCGCTGGGAGGGCTGCTTTTACTGGTATTCCTGGCCGGCCCCGTCCTGGTTTCTTTGATCGGTTCACCCGCTGAGTGGATCTCAGCGGGTGTGCACGCTTTATTGTTTATCTACACAATGACCCTGGCTGTAGCGGAAGCTGGTTCTGTGCTCGTCCGCGTTTTGCCCGGGTTTGTGCCTCCGTTTGTCTGGTTGGTTTTGTTCTCATCCTTGAGCGGATTTGCACTGCTGTGGTCCGTCTCGATCTGGCGCTTGATGCGCCGTCCGCAAGGAGTCACTTCATGAAAAATACATTCAAAATTTTTACGCTGACGCTGTTGTTGGCGCTTACATTCCTGCCGAGCAGCCCAGCCTATGCTCGTGGCTCGTCCAGCGGATTGCTGGATGGGCGTATTGTCTTCGGTGACAACTTCAGCCTCGCCAGCGGCGACACATTGACCGGTGACCTGGTCGTCTTTGGCGGCAATGTCGAGATCGAAGAGGGTGCGACGGTTCAGGGCGATATGGTAGTCGTCGGTGGCAGTGTCACAATGAATGGCACCGTGAATGGCTCCACCGTAACGATAGGCGGCTCGACCATGATCGGCGAATCGGGCGTCGTCAGGGGGGACCTGGTCACGGTGGGCGGATCGTTATCGCGCGACCCGGGCTCGGAAGTGCAAGGGGAGGTGGTAACCAATATCCCTATGCCCAATATCCAGGTACCGGCTGTGCCAAATGTCCCCAATGTACCGAATGCCCCCAGTCCGCCTTCGCCGCCCAACCCGCCTGATGTCCGGTTTAATTTTGACCCGCTGGGTACTTTCTTCCGCATGTTTGGGACCGCGATTGCAGTTTCCTTGCTCGCAGTGTTGGCCAGCCTGTTCCTCCAGCCACAGATCGAGCGTGTTTCCCAGGCTGTGGTCGGCCAGCCGGTGATCGCCGGCAGCATCGGCCTGTTGACCGGGGTGATGGCTCCGTTCGTGCTTGTCATTTTGGCAATCACAATCATTCTCATTCCCGTGGTGGTGATCGCGGCCGCGGCGCTGGCCCTGGCCTGGTTGTTCGGGATGATCGCCATCGGCACGGAAGTGGGTGAGCGCTTTACCCGCGCCACCAACCAGACCTGGGCCCCGCCCCTGACCGCGGGATTGGGAACCTTTTTAATGATGCTCGTTGTCGGCGGGATTGGCATGATCCCCTGTATCGGCTGGCTGGCAACTTCCCTGGTGGCTTTGCTCGGCGTTGGAGGCGTAGTCCTTACGTTGTTTGGCACACAATCCTATCCCCGTGTGGTAGCGCCAATGACTCCTCCCGCTAGCAACCCGGTCGGATAACATAGAGC
>JAABUE010000167.1 GCA_011389535.1 Anaerolineales bacterium | reverse complement strand
TGAAATGGCTAAAAATAACGTAAGGGGCTATTTACCAAACGACACACCCCCACCTCTTCAACTTGTCCTGTTAGGGTTTCAACATGTGCTGACCATGTTCCCGGCTACGGTGCTCGTAGCGGCCTTATGTGGTTTCCACGTAGGTACCGTGCTGACCGTCTCCGGCGTGGGTACCATCGTTGCACTTCTGCTGTCGAAATGGCGTATCGGTAAATTCATCCCCCTGTTTTATGGCTCCAGCTTCAGTTACATCGCCGCCTATCTTGCCATCGTCCAACAAATGACCGGAAGCCTGCCCCAGTTCGGCGTGCCAGTGCCAGATGAAGTTATCAGCACGATGCAAGCCGGTATCATCGTGACCGGCCTGCTTAACATCCTTGTCGGGTTGGTCATCCGCGCCCTTGGTAAGGAAAAGATCGACCTGGTCCTGCCCCCGATCGTGACCGGTTCGGTAGCCGCCATCATTGGTTTCGGTCTGGCCGCCGCAGCGTTGAATATGGCAGGCGCAAATTGGACAGTTGCAATCATCACCCTGCTGGTGACCATCCTATTCTCAGTCTATTTGCAGGGCCGCGGATTCATCGGCATGTTACCGGTGCTGCTGGGCGCGATCGTTGGTTATATTGCCTCTGCGCTGATTGCCCCCGGTTCGGTCAGTTTTTCACCGGTGGCCAACGCAGCCTGGTTTGCCGTGCCGCATTTCACCTTTCCAAGTTTCAGCGGCGCGATGGTGGGCACTGCCATCTTCAGCATCGCCATTATGGCAATCGCCACCATTCCCGAGTCAACAGCCCACCTTTACCAGATCAGCCTGTATGTGGACCGCTTCGCCAGCGAGACAAAACGCGAGAAATATAATCTGGACAAGAACATTGGGTTCAACCTGGTCCTCGACGGTGTGGACGACACCTTGAAGGGTTTGCTGGGCGCCACAGCGGGAACCAACTACGGCGAGAACAACTCGCTGATGGCAATCACGCGCAACTATTCCGGCCCTGCCTTGATCGCAGCCGGCGTTATTGCCACATTGCTCGGATTTGTTGGCAAGCTGGCTGGTCTGGTGCAAACTGTCCCGCTGGCTGTCAGCGGCGGGCTGGCAGTCTACCTGTTCGGCGTGATCGGGATGCAGGGTATCGCGCTCATGCAGGAGCACAAGGTCAGCATGTTCGACCCTCGCAACCTTGCCGTTGGCGCCACCATCATGATCGTCGGGATTGGCGGCCAGATCGGCTACGAAGGGGGCTTCCTGCCCATCCCGATCTTACAGGGAATCTTTCCCAGCGGCCTGCCGGCGATTGCCACAGCGGCAGTTCTTGGCATTTTGCTTAACGTTATCTTCCTGGTCTTCAAACCACCGTTGACCGAAAGCACTGAAGTGGAAGTGCTGGACGAGGCAGTTATCCCAGCTGATTAATGTAGCTTAAAAAAACGATAAAAGCGGGAAGGTCTCTCAGGTCTTCCCGCTTTTTCACTTAAAAGGTTGCTACTTAACGCTTTAGCTTCTCAACCTCCCAAGGGTTATTAACAAACGCTCCCATTTCCAAAAGGAAGCGTTCCTTATTGAAGCGCCTGGCGTTCGCCGCACAATCGTGGCCGGAAATGCTTGCCTGGTTGAATCTTTCGACCGCTGCAATCAAACTCTCAGGCGCGCTGTCGTCAAAAAAAAGGCCCGTCCGGTTTTCGATCACAATCTCAAGCGCCCCACCCGCACCGAAGGCGATCACGGGGCATCCGGCTGCCTGGGCTTCGACCATCGCAATGCCGAAATCCTCTGTACCCGGGCAGATGTAGCCTCGCGCCCGGTTTAGTAACTCTTCTATAACGGAATCAGGCTGAAATCCCAGAAAGCGAACGTTCTCGTTAGCCCGTAACTCCAGCCTGCGACGTTCCGGCCCGTCCCCGATGATCAGCAGCGGGAGCCTCAAGCAATTGAATGCATCCACGAGCAGGTCAACCCGCTTGTGTGGTACGAGCCGGGCGATGGTGATAAAGGTATTGTCCCGCTCTGACGCGGGAGAGAAGCGATCGACCTCCACGGGCGGATAGATCACGCATGGATCACGACTGTAGGCGCGTTGAATCCAGTCAGAAATCCAGGCGCTGACGGCAGCAAATTTGTGGACGCGGTGCGCGGCTGCCCTATCCCACTCCCGGAATTGGCGGAAAATCCAATCCAAGACCAAAGACGAACGGCGCGCTTTTCCGTCCAAGCCCATATTGCTCCAGGCATAGCGCATAGGTGTAAAGGTGTATGAAAGCAGGTTTTGCCCTTTGTGAACTCTCACACCGTTGGCCAGGGCGTAACTAAACGAAATGATCGTCTCGTAAGCGCACAGATCGAACTGTCGTATGGCGAGTGGCATCACGGGCAGGTATTTGCGGTATTGTGTGCGCGCAAACGGCAGGCGCTGGATGAAAGATGTGGCTACCCGGCGACAGGCGATCGGGGTATTCTCAAATTTGTCCCGGTTGTAGAGCAGGGTATAGACCGGCGCATCCGGAAACAATTCCAGGGCAGCCATCAACACCTTTTCCGCGCCTCCGATGCCAGGCAGGGCATCGATCACAAAAGCAATATTCGATTTCAACGGCACCCTTCGAATACCTGCCATAACATTTCGGCGGAGGTATCCCATGAAAAACACTGCGCTCGCGTGATGCCTTTCTCGCGGAAGGACGTACGCAGGGAAGCGTCCTGTAAACCACGTTGCAGCACATTAGCGATTTCAGTCACATCCAATGGATCGAAAAACAATCCGTTATCGGCGACCACTTCCGGCAGGGCGCCTGCCCTGGACGAGAGAACCAGCGTGCCGCATGCCATTGCTTCGAGGAGCGTCAGCCCAAAGCCTTCGTCAAGCGAAGGCAGGATGAAGACAGTAGCGTTAGCATACAATCCTGGTAAATCAGCCTCAGGAACCACACCCAGAAATTTCACCCGTTCGTGCACTTCGAAATGAACCGGGCGAAACGCGCTGCCGCCCGTCCCGGCGACCAACAGCCAGGCATCCGGCACAGTATCCTTGATCCGTTCCCAGGCGTCCAGCAAGCGGAGGAGATTCTTGCGCGGTTGTAATGACCCGACGAACAAGGCATAGCGCGAGGGCAAATCCAGTCGTGATGACGCGCCGGAATGAAAAACCCTGGCATCCACGCCTCCCGGCACAACCGTCAGCTTCCTGGCGGGCAAATCGAACTGTCTGAGCAACTTCTCCCGCCTATATTCTGATGAGGTCACAACCCGCCTGACGCGCCTTACCAGGATCGGCACAAAAAGCCGGTACCACAGTGCGAAAGCAGGCTGGAACCATTCCGGGTGTTCGAGCGGGGTAGTGTCATGCAGGGTCAGCACCTGGTTTTCGACGTTTAGCGGGCCGGTGTTGGCAGGCGACCATAATAGCTGATCGGGACCGACCTGGCCCGCCAGCGCGACCTGCTCCCAGAGATGTCCGCGGACCCCTTCCACCCAGCCCTTGGAGCGAATAACCCGTAGCGCTCTGCCTCCTCTCTGGACAGGCCTGTTCCCGAGCCGAGAAAGGATTTCTCGCCCGTAACGTTCGACGCCGGTAATGCGCCGTTCCAGAAAACGTCCGTTAACTACTACGTTCATCGTTCAATTGCCCGGCCCACAGCCCGAGCATCGTCCCGGCCAGGAGACGCCCCGGCGCGAGAGTCCAGAGATAATGGTCGAAAAGACTGACAACGAATAAACCGGCCAAAATGGCAGAGAAAATGATCGTCAATGGACGGCGGGCTTTGAAAGTTCGAAATGCAACCATTATCCCCAGCCCTGTCAATGCGATTACCCCGCCGGGACCCAATTCGCTCCAGGCCAACATAGGGATGTTGTGCACCGGCTCGATATCGTAGAACGCCGCTACATGTTGGGAGAGGGCCAGCGAGTACGAGCCAATGCCAACCCCTAAGATTGGCTGCTTTTGGATGATCTCCCAGGTGCGCTGTACCAGCCACAAGCGGGTGAAGCTGGAGACTTGTTCGGTCTGGACCTGATTAACCACCAGGCGGGTAGCGAACATTTGACGCAATGGAACGAATAACAAGGCAAGGCAGAGCAACCCTGTAGCTATCAGGACAATGAGTGATTTGCGATGCAAGCGCTTCCAACGGAAGAGCAACACCGCGCTGAGAGCGGCCAGTCCAAGCCAGGCGCTTCGGGAGAAGGTCAACACCAGCAGGACCAAACCGGTCGAGAACAAGATCAGGGCCGGAATACGCCATTTTGACGGGAGCAGGATCAAGGTCAGGGGTGAAGCGAGCAATGCCAGGGTCCAGCCGCCAAGCAAGTTGGGATGGGGAAACGTCCCGTAAGCGCGCAGCCAGCGCATACCGTCCGCAAGCTGGACCACGCTGGCCCCGCTCATCGCGGGCAGCAGGTCGCCGGGCCAGTCCAATCCGAGGGACATGCTGAAGGCCGTGGATTGAGCGGAAAACTGCCAGATCCCGATCAAGGCTTGCAGCAATAGCGCCGCGACCGAACCGATGACGAACGTGCGCCAGGCTCGCGGCGTATCAC
>JAABUE010000166.1 GCA_011389535.1 Anaerolineales bacterium | reverse complement strand
TTCGTTGTACAATAGCCACCAAAGAAGATTGAGATTACGAGCTGGATGCAGAACAAGGATCAAAGATGACCAAACATCTCGTCGTGGTGGCCGGGAATATCGGCGCTGGCAAAACATCCCTGACGGAGCGCATCGGCACCCGCCTGGGTTGGTGGACAGGCTACGAATCGGTAGCTGATAATCCCTATCTCTCTGATTTTTACGCCGACATGCGCTCCTGGGCATTTCATTTGCAGGTTTTTTTCCTGGGCCACCGGGCAGACCAGTACCTTGAAGCCGCCCACGATCCCCGCTCGGCCATCCTGGACCGCAGCATCTTCGAGGATTTCCACATCTTCGCGCGCGCCCTGAACCACATGGGTAACGTGGATGAGCGCGACTACCTTGCATACAAAAGACTGTTCGATCTGGTTGTCGAAAGCCTGCCGCGCCCGGGACTGCTGATTTACCTCAAGGCTCCGGTAGAGGTGCTGATGGAGCGCATCCGCCGCCGCGCCCGAAACATGGAGACCGGTATCACAATCGAGTACCTGTCCTTGCTCGATTCGTTCTACGACGAGTGGCTGGGAGCATTCGATCTGTGCCCGGTGCTCACCATCCGCACCGACAACCTGGATTTCGTCCACCAGGCGGGGCATCTGGACACCGTCGTCGAGCGGATTCAGGATAAATTGGCCGGTAAAGAAGTGATGGATTTGCGCGGAAGTTGAAAGAGGGCACAAAAAAACGGAGACTGACATGGGCATGAGAAGCACGATCATCAATCTTAGACTTTTCGGAAACGCAACATATGCGCACTAATTTATTATCGAAGATCCCGGTCTTCAGCGATTTACCTGAAGATGAACAAATCCATCTGCAAGGTATGCTGCAAGTCAAAACTTTGCAACCGGGCGAGATCCTATTTCGTGAAGGCGAAGTTGGGGAATACTTTTATGTCCTGACCGATGGCGAACTTGAGATCCTGTTAGGCGCAGGAACTCATGAAGAACTTGTCCTTAATACGCTCGGCCCGGGCGAGTATTTAGGCGAAATGAGCCTGATCATCCCGGGCGGCGAACGCACGGCAACCGCGCGCGCCAGGCAAAAAGCCACCCTCCTGGCAATGAGCCGGGATGAGTTCAATGCCTTACTCGAGCAGTATCCTATGCTGTTCCAATCCATGGTGCGGGTGCTCAGCGAGCGGTTGGACTCGACCAACGACGCAACCTTCCGCGATCTGACGGAGAAAAACCGCCAGCTTCAAAAAGCGTATGACGAACTGAAAGCTGCTCAGGAGCAACTGGTCGAAAAAGAACGCATGGAGCGGGAACTTGAAGTTGCTGCCAATATTCAGCTCAGTATCCTGCCCGACGTGCTACCCGCACCCCCGCGCTTCGACTTTGGCGCCAGCATCGACCCGGCCCGCCAGGTGGGCGGCGACTTCTACGACGTGTTCCGTCTTGGTGACAACACAGTCGCTGTGCTCATCGGGGATGTGGCTGATAAAGGAGTTCCATCAGCCATCTTCATGGCGCGCGCCCACGCCCTGATCGCCGCCGAAGCAGAGTCGTATGACAATCCAGGCGATGTCCTGCGTAAGGCCAACGCTCACATTACACGCCTGGAGAAGGCCACTCAGTTCGTCACCGTGCTGTATGGGGTTTTGAATGTGGATAACGGCGAGTTCGTTTACGCGCGCGCCGGCCATGAACCACCGTTGATGCTCCTGCCAGACGGCAGCGCGAAACGGCTGCCATACGATACCGGGATGGCCCTTGGCCTGTGGGAAGACATCGTTCTCGACGAGCAGACCATCACGCTTCAGCCCGGCTCCACCCTGGTGCTCTACACCGACGGCATGACCGACTGCCGCAACCCAAGTGGTGAACCCTTCGGGCTGGGACGCATCCAACACTCACTGAATACCTGCCCGGGAACATCCGCCCAGGAAGTCTGTAACCACCTGCTGCAAACGCTGAAAAATTTCCAGCAGGGTTCCAAACAGGATGATGACGTGACATTGGTGGCTGTCCACGCCAAATTATGATATTTACTATAACAGGAGTTCGCAGTTGACTGAGGGAAGCCCGAAAATAAGGGGTGCGGGCTACGCCCGCACCCCTTATTTTCGGTATCTTTTCGCGAACTGTGTAAGTCCTATAAAAAACAGGCAACCCGGCCTTGTCATGGTCGGGTTGCTTTAATTTAAGGGGTTTAAGCCTTGCCAGAGGGTGCGTCGCACTCCCGCTTCACATTTATGCCTTGTCCAACGCCTGCTCAAGATCGGCCAGCAAGTCATCCACGTGCTCGAGCCCAACCGACAACCGCACCAGGCCAGGATCGACCGCGATCTGTGAGCCGGCGGTCGAGAGGTGCGTCATCGCAGCGGGGATCTCGATCAGCGACTCGACGCCGCCCAATGATTCAGCCAGCGTGAAGATTTTCGTACTTTCGGCAACTCGAACAGCCGCGTTGCGCCCGGCTTTCATGATAAAGGAAATCATCCCACCGCCATTTATCATTTGTCCGGACGCAATCTTATGCTGCGGGTGGCTGGGATGAAAGGGATACAACGTACGCTCAACTTTGGGATGGCCGGATAAAAATGCGACCAGCGCTGAAGCATTGGCAGCGTGACGGTCCATGCGCAGGGGCAGCGTTTTGATCCCGCGCAGGACAAGGAAGCAGTCCATCGGTCCCGGCACCGCGCCGGCGGCGTTCTGCAAAAAAGCCAGTTTTTCGTATAATTCCCGCTCTTTGACGACCACCGCCCCACCGACCACGTCCGAGTGGCCGCCAAGATATTTCGTGGTGGAATGCACGACGATGTCCGCGCCCAGCTCGAGCGGGCGCTGGAGGTACGGCGTGGCGAAGGTGTTGTCCACCACCAGCAACGGATGGTTGGAATGGGCATGCACCATTTCCGCAACCGCGCGGATATCTGTTATGCTGAGCAGCGGGTTGGTCGGCGTCTCCAGCCAGACGAGCCGGGTTGACGGGTTCAAGGCCTCGGCCACCGATTCCGGATCGGTTGTGTCAGCAAACGTAAAGTCCAGGCCGTAACGGCGCAGGACTTTATCGAACAGCCGGAAAGTCCCCCCGTAGACGTCGTCGCCTGCCAGCACGTGCGAATCTGCATCCACCAGACGCAGCACCGTATCGGTAGCCGCCATACCGGACGCAAACGCCAGGCCATAGCCCCCACCTTCGAGCGCGGCCAGGCATTCTTCCAGCGCCTTGCGGGTCGGGTTCTGGGTACGGGAATACTCGTATCCCTGGCGGGGCCGGCCGACGCCATCCTGTGCGTACGTCGAAGTCTGGTAGATGGGTGTCATCACAGCGCCATTGGCAGGATCAGGTTCCTGTCCGGCGTGGATAGCCAGAGTCTCGAACTTCATTGAGGGCCAATCAAGCGCTGGTGCGTGGCGCGCATACAGGCATCCATCACGACCTGCAGGCCCGCCTCGCGCGCCTTTTGGGCGGCTTCCTCGTTGACGATCCCCTCCTGCATCCAAACGACCTTGGCCCCGACCTTGATCGCCTCGTCCACAACCGGCGGCACATCTTCAGGGCGGCGGAAAACCTGCACCACGTCGATTTTTTCCGGAACCGATTCGAGGTCAGGATAAGATTTTTCACCCAGGATCTTTTCTGCAGTCGGATTCACAGGGATGACGCGGTAGCCTTCTCCTTGCAAATACACGCCAACCCAGTGGCTGACTTTCTCCTCATTGCCAGACAGTCCCACGCTGGCAATCGTCTTTGTATTCAATAGGATTTCTTTCATCTCTTCATCGTTGTTCATGTATATTTTCTCCTTTATTCATTTTCATTAATTTGTTTCGGAAGAATAATCTGGAACTTCGTTTCACCCGGCTGCGATTCAATCAGCAATAGACCATGATGCCGGTTGACGACAATATCATGGGTGACATGCAAGCCCAAGCCGGTTCCCTGTCCGGGTGGTTTGGTGGTAAAGAAAGGTTCTAAGATCCTGGATCGGATTTCTTCAGGGATACCTGGCCCGTTGTCGATGATCTCAACAACAACCTGGTCCTTATCCTCATAGGTTCGCAAGGTGATCACACCTTTCCCACCCATGGCATCTACGGCGTTATCGATGATATTCGTCCAAACCTGGTTCAGTTCGCTGGCATAGGCTTCGATGCGCGGCAGATCCGGTGCGTACTGACGCTTGATCGTCACGCCTTGCTTCAACTTATGCTGCATAATGACGAGCGTACTTTCCAGCCCTTCGTGCACATCCACTTCAAGCAAGGGCGCCTGGTCGAGATACGTATACGATTTCATTGCCCGCACGATCTGCGAGATCCGTTCAGTAGTATTCTGGATTTCATATAACTGCGTGACGATCATACTGCCCATTCCCAGCCAGCGAATGGCTGTCCGGAAAAGGGGTATACCCTTCAACGCGCCCAACGTTTCGATATCCCAGCCAAAATTGACCATCGCAGGCGCAATATTCCAGGCGGAGTCGACCCCGTTCTCTTCCAACCAGGTCTGGAGCTGGTCCACAAGGTCGATCTTTTCCAACGTCTCGAGCTTGAGCGGTTTTTCGAAGCGTCGGGTCGCATCCCGCATAAATCCGTTCAACCAGTCTGAAAGATTTTCCCGGAAAGC
>JAABUE010000165.1 GCA_011389535.1 Anaerolineales bacterium | reverse complement strand
CCCGATACCTGCTGGGTCCTGGGACGCTCGACCACCCGGGCAGCAGCCTGCTCCGGTTCCCGGACCGGGACCGTCGCCCCCGACATCTTGCCATCCAAAGGCTCCAGGATGTACTTCCGGAAGGCGGGATGCTCGCGGTAGCGGTTCGCCCAATCTTCGGGCGTCCCCTGGCCCGCATCGTCCAGGACCGCATAGATCTCATCGAACTCCATCGCGCCGGCGCGGCGCGTGCGCTCCGGCCGGAAGGCGTCGAAATATTCCAGCGCTTCTTCGGGCGGACCGAACCAGGCCAGGTAACCGCCGCGCGCCAGGAAGACCACCTTGTCGGCCAGCATCACGTTCTTGGTGGCGTGGGTGATCAACACGATCGTGCGGCCCTGGTCGGCCAGGCGGCGCATCAACTGCATCAGGGCTGTTTCCGTGCCGGGGTCCAGCCCCGAGGTAGGCTCGTCGAGGAAGAACAGGCCCGGCTTGGTCAGCAGCTCGACCCCGATCGAGACCCGTTTCTGCTGCCCACCGCTCAGGCCGCTGATCTGGACGTCTTTGCGGTGGGTCAGGTCGAGGTTCTCGAGTACCTCCATCACCCGCACCTGCCGTTCTTCCGGAGTGGTATCGGCCGGCATGCGCAGCTGGGCCGCGTAATCAAGGGCCTGGTAAACGGTCAGCTCCATGTGGATGATGTCTTTTTGGGGGACGTAGCCGATGTCGTTGCGGATCGAATCGAAGTGGCGGTAGATGTCGGTGTTGTTGACGAACACATTTCCCTGGGTGGCCGGGCGGTAACCGGCGATCGCATCCAGCAGGGTGGATTTGCCGCCGCCGCTTTGCCCCACCACCACGATAAACTCGCGCGGTTTGAATACCAGCGAGATGTCTTTCAAAATATTCAGGTCTTTGCGGACCCACTTGTTCAAATGGACGGCTTCAACCCGCAGCCCGCCGCTATCATCGAACTGGGCCAGCTGGTCCGTGCCCACCACGAAACGACTCTGGCCGATCCGGATGGTATCGTCCGGTTTCAACCAGGTTTCCTTCTCGATCCGCTCGTCATTGACGAAGGTCCCGTTCGAGCTGCGCAGGTCGCGGATGCGGAAGCGCTGCCCCACCATCTCCACCTGGGCATGGTAGCGGGAGACGGTCGGGGAATCCAGGACCACATCGTTATCGGCATCCCGCCCGATCTGGACCAGGTTCTTTTCGCCGAAGACGATCCCCTGCGCCGGCTGGCTGGGGGCTTCGCCGGGCGCCTGGTAGGTCAGCGTGACCATCATGCCGGGGTCCAGGCTGCCGATCCGCATGATATCCCCGTGCCGCAAAAGATGGGACCCCTGCAGCGGCTGGCCTTCCACGAAGACCGGGTTTTTTGCCTGCGGCGCTATCACCAGCTGGTAGCCGCCGTTGGCACGCTCGAGACGGGCATGCTGCCCCGAGACAAGCGCTGACGAGATGACGATGTCGTTCCCGTCGGCGCGGCCGATCGTCAGGATGGGGCCCGTCAGGCTATAGGTTTGAGAACTGCCCCCGGCAATCGAAACCAGCAGTTTCGGGGGGGCAGCTTTCAGTTCGTCTAAATTGATACTTTGTTCTAGCTGGGTCTGGAGCGCGTTGGCTGGCACGGCCGGGGACTGCGAAACGACAGTCTCATTTAAGTCCGCGGGGGCTTCATAGCTGAGGAGGATCGCCTGGCCTAAGCGGATCTGGTCGCCGGATTTTAGAGCGCGGCGTCCGGCCAGCCGTTCCCCGTTGACGAATGTCCCGTTGCTGCTTCCAAGGTCCTCCAACGTATATCCATCGCTCTCCCGCGTCAATCTGGCGTGACGGCGGGAAACAGAGGGGGAGGGAATGGTCAGGTCAACGTTGGGATCACGCCCAAGGATGACTTCCGGTCGTGTGAGTTCGAACTCTCTGGAAGAAGTCGAACTGTCGTTGATGATAAGTTTAAATTCGCTTGGTTGGGTCACGGTCAGTTCCTGGATGCTGGATACAGTACAGGGGTTGCCTGTAATCGTTGAAAACTTCGCCTATTTTGAATGCAAGCTGTTCTTAGCTGTTCTTCCACACCACCAACCCATATGCAGAAACTTGCGGAGGTTATCCCCTCGCACTTGACAAAAGCTTAGAATTGAATTAAGACTAATAAGGTGAAATTATACCGTTCTGGTAGAACGCTTGTCAAGTAAATTGCACCATTAATCCCTTAAAAGTCGCACACTCCATGATAAACTGCACTTTGATTGACAAGGTTTTAGCTTTTCGATACATCGGGATGTGGGGCCACCCCACATCCCCTCTTTTTAAGAACCGACGATCCATAAAGATGTTCAGATACCGAATAGAAGGCGGAAACCGTCATGAAACAACCAACCTTATCGGACCCCAGTTTCCTTGTTACCTCCAATACCCTGGTTGATCTCCTGCAATTGAGGGCTGGCCAACAGTCTGATACCCTGGCATACAGGTTCATCCAGGATAACGACTCGGATGTCGTCACGATTTCATATTCCGAACTGGACCGTCGCGCGCGCGCGATTGGGGCCTGGTTGGAAAGCTTCAGTGGGCGCGGTGAACGCGCCCTGCTTTTATATCCTCCCGGTTTGGATTATATTGCAGCCTTCTTCGGTTGCTTGTACGCCGGCGTAACCGCCGTACCCGCCTATCCCCCCCGGCTGAACCGCCCCGTGCCGCGCATCCAGTCCATTGTGGCTGATTCGCGGGCTTCGTTTGCGCTGACAACCTCGACGATCCTGCATAACATCGAGCAGCGCTTCGAGCACACGCCCGATTTGCACGCATTACGCTGGTTGGACACCGAGCAGGTCCCGGCCGGGTTGGAAGCGGACTGGCGTCATCCCGCGATCGCAGCGGACACCCTGGCTTTCCTGCAATACACCTCCGGTTCCACCAGCCAGCCAAAGGGAGTGATGCTGAGCCATGGCAACCTGATGCACAACCTGAAAGCCATCCGCCACGGTTTCCAGATCGACTTCAGCGCAGTGGGCGTCTTCTGGCTGCCCAGCTATCACGATATGGGCTTGATTGGCGGCATCCTCGAGCCGATGTACCTGGGCTGCTCATCCACCTTGATATCGCCGGTATCCTTTCTCCAACGCCCGATCCGCTGGCTGGAAGCGATCAGCCGTTACAAAGGGACGACCAGCGGCGCGCCCAACTTCGCTTACGATTTATGCGTTGATAAGGTCACTCCCGAGAAAATGGAATCACTGGATTTGCGTTCCTGGACCCTGGCCTTTTGTGGAGCCGAGCCGGTCCGCCCTGAAACGCTGGAACGCTTCGCGCGGACCTTCGAACGCTGCGGCTTTCGAAAGGCTGCTTTCTATCCCTGTTTTGGGATGGCGGAAAGCACCCTGCTCGTCTCCGGTGGCCAGGGCCCGGGGGAGCCACGGACAATGGACATCGACCGGAAGGCGCTCGAACAGGACCGTGTCCTGCCCGCACCCGCGGGCGATCCGGTCGCGTTGAGCATGGTGAGCTGCGGCCGTTCGGTCGTTGACCAACAAATCGTGATCGTCAATCCAACAACGTTGGAGAGATGCGCTCCGGACCAGGTCGGGGAGATCTGGGTCTCGGGTCCCAGCGTGGCGCAGGGATACTGGGGTTTGGAAGAGGAGACGCAGAAAACCTTCCAGGCCTATTTAGCGGATACCGGCGAAGGCCCGTTCCTGCGCACTGGCGACCTGGGTTTTCTGCAAGACGGGGAGCTCTACGTCACGGGCCGTCTGAAAGATTTGATCATTATTCACGGAAGCAATCATTACCCGCAGGATATCGAATTAACCGTGGAGTCTGCCCACGTCGCCTTACAACCCGGAGCAGGCGCCGCCTTTTCCGTGATGGACGGCGGCAAGGAACAACTTGTGATTGTCCAGGAGGTCGCGCGCCAGCATCGCCGCCCCGATGTCGCTGAAGTGGCTGGCGCCATCCGTCAGGCAGTGGCGGAAAAGCATGACCTGGGTGTCTCCGCCATCGTGCTGGTCAAGCCGATGAGCATCCCCAAGACCTCCAGCGGAAAGATCCAGCGGCGGGCCTGCAAGAACGCTTTCCTGGAAAATGCGCTGGAGGTTGTGGGTGAGTGGAGACGTGCGCCCTCACCCCCGGCCCCTCTCCCGAAGGGAGAGGGAGATGACTCCCTTCCCCCTCCGGGGGAAGGGCCGGGGATGAGGGTGAGAGATAGGGTGAGGGCAGAAACCCTCCAACTCTGGCTGGTGACCCGCATCGCCGCCATGCTGGAACTGGATCCCGCTTCGATCGATCCGCGCCAGCCGTTCACCTATTACGGCCTCGGTTCCATTCAAGCGGTCAGCCTGACTGGCGACCTGGAAGTTTACCTGGACCGGACGCTTTCCCCCACGCTCGCCTGGGATTACCCGACGACTGAATTATTAGCGAAGTATCTGGCCAGCGATTCTCAGCCCGCCAAACAAATAAACGCGTCACCTTCACCAGTGTTGCCCACATCAAACTTTGTTAAAGAACCGGTCGCGATCATCGGCCTGAGCTGCCGCTTCCCAAAGGCGCCCAGTCCGGCCGCCTTTTGGGAGTTGCTTCGCAACGGGATCGACGCCATCAGCGAAGTCCCGCCCGAGCGCTGGAACGCGGACGCCTTCTATTCCTCCGAGCCGGGCGCGCCGGGAAAGGTCAACTCCCGCTGGG
>JAABUE010000164.1 GCA_011389535.1 Anaerolineales bacterium | reverse complement strand
CCAGTGTACCCGCAGGGATCCGTTTACTTGTTGCTGCCAGGTAAAGCGGTCATCGATATATTGCACACGATAACTGTCGCTCCTGAAGGTCTGATTGTTTTGGGTGGTGACTTCGAACCAGAAGTTAATGGTCACAAACGGCCGGAGCACATTCTGCGCCACGTCAAAACGATAGATCACAGTCCCATCTTCAGCGACATCCACCGGGAAGCGGCGGACGAGCTCATCGTAATTATCGCTGAATACAAGCGCTGCGCTTACAATCGGGTCGGGGGATTGAATCCGGGCCTGGAAGGTGATGTGCTGACCGAAATCGTCGAACACCCCGATATCCGTCACTTCGATTCCGGACTGCGCCCGGGCCTGCTGAGGCGGGCCCAGGAAGAGAGCGGCCATTATGATTACGAGTGCAGCGAGTGCAAAATGGCGCATATTACCCCGCAAACTGGTTATTCTTCAAATTCTAACTCATCGGGTTCATCTGCATCAAGAGCCAGTAGGTCGAAAATGGCCATGTCTTCCGTAAAGGCCAGGTTATCTAACGCTTCCTGCAGGAAGGCAACCTGGTCGTCGTCCTCTGCCAGTTTATCGAGCAGGTTGTGGAAATATATGCGCACATCTTCACCACCGATCTGGGAAAGCGACCAGATTGCCGCGCCAGCGATGGCCTCATCATACTCATCCTCCAGCAAACGCAGCAACAGCGGGCGAGCCAGCTTTGACTCCAGCTCACCGGCTGCCTGCACAGCCGCCAGGCGCACGCGAGGATTCTCCGAGACGACTGACCGCAGCACATGATCTGCCCAGCGTTGGTCAGTGGAACGGCCCATGGCAAAAATGGCGCTGGCCTGCCAGTCGGGATCCTGGCGGTTGAAAGACGACTCGATCAACACAGGCACTTCGGCGCGGGACGAGAAGCCCAAAGCCTCCAGTGCGCGGCGACGGACCACCGGGTCGTCTTCACCGTTGAGGACTTCGAGCAAAACATCCTCAATCTGGCGATGCACGTCGCTGGGGATGTCGTCGAACTCGCCCAACTGCACAAAGATTCCCAGCATAGAGGCAGCCTCGGCACGGACAGCAACGTTACCATCGCTGGTCAGCATGTCCATGTATATGGGAACAAGCCGGAAATCTTCGCATTCGACCAGCAGGCGCATGGCGCGGATGCGCACCTGGGGCTCGGTATCTGTTAGCAGTGCGCGGCCCAGGTCGTCGAAAGAAACGAGGGTATCCTCGTTCGCCAGAGCGTTCAGCCGGTCGAGCAGGAGCAGCTTGCGGCCGGGCTCGATGCGCGGCCAGGTCTCCAATAGCGCTTGGAGCGGTTCGGGTTGAATGTCCGAAAACTCGTTCAAATAGCGCCGGGGAATATCCCTGCTTTCATCAAGCAAAAGATCCAGCACTTTTTGAAAAGGGATAAGCTCAGCGTTCATTTCAGGGTAGATTTATTTGGACCGGGTTAATGAAATCCATAGCGTTGATATAAAGCATGAAAGCCAACAACAGCGCAAAACCAACCGCGTGGACTACGTTTTCAAATTCAGGCGGTACCCGCCGGCGTAAAATCAGTTCGGGCAGTACAAAAACGATCCGCCCGCCATCCAGGGCCGGGAAAGGCAGCAGGTTGAAGATGCCCAGCGTAAGGGTCAGGGAGGCGATAATTTGCAGCGTAAAATTGGTTGGTTCCAGGGGGGCTGTCGAGGTTGAAGGCGGAGGAACCGAATCGCGGCTCTGCACGTCCCTGCTGACAGCCTGTCCGAACAGATCATAGATGCCCTTCAGGCCGATGAAACGGCCTTCTTCCGGTGAGAGCTGGTTGCGGATGAGCATGACCGGCAGGGAAATAATCTGGCGGATCTGAGCGTAGGTGTACATGCTGCCGTAAGGAATAGCCTGGATAAAGGATTCGGCCTGCACCATTGGAGGCCCGGGCATGATGCCGAGCGCGCCTTCCTCCGGCGAACGACTGCTCAGCGGTGTGGCGGTGAGCTCGAGGGTCTCCTCGCCGCGCTGCACGGTGATCTGCATGGGCTGGTCGATATGGGCCTGGATCATAGATCGGAACTCATCATCGCTATCGATTGGCTCACCATCCACCGCCACAACAAAGTCATCAGCCTGCAGACCGGCCTGAGCGGCCGGGGAATTCGGCGTGACATCATAGAGCATCACACGCGACATATCCGGAACACCCATCTGCGCAAACAGGATGCTGTTGACGAGCACGCCGGCCAGCAGGTTCATGATCGGCCCGGCAAAGAGCACACCCAGGCGCGCCCACGGACTGGCAGCAGCCAACCCGCCTTCCACATTGGGGTCGTTTTCACCTTTCGGACGTACGAACCCGCCAAGCGGTATCCAGTTGAGAGTGAAATCGGTGCCCTTCCAATTGAAGAGTGTGAGCGCACGCGGAGGCAATCCGATCCCAAACTCCTCCACGTCGACTTTTAGCAACCGGGCAGCCACAAAGTGGCCGAATTCGTGGATCAACACAACGGCAGCGAACACACCGACAAATACCAAAACAGAAAGTAAGGTTATATTCATAGCTCTTTCTATACCAGTCGAATCAAGCGCCAAATGGCGCGCTCATTATATCCTGAATCAAAAACGGAGAAATGAGAGAGAATTAAGAAACAATCCGCGCCGGACCACCGACTCCGGCCATCAGCACATCCTGCACACCGGTCAATTTCCGCACCCGTCTTTCCACGCTTTTGGCCTGCTCCCGCGGACAAATGACATGGATATTCGGCCCGGCATCCACCGTATAACAGACGGGCAAACCACCTGCCCGCCACTCCCGCACCGCTTCCATGACCCTGATCGAAGCTGGCTGCCAGTAGAACAGACCGGGCGCAGAAGTCATCATCACGGCGTGCATCATATCGGAATCCAGTTCGACGATCGTGGCAAACGACTCGAAATCTCGTTCCAGAATGGCGCGCCGGCACAGGTCTAAGCGGCGGGGTGCATCCGCCACACGTGCTGCCTGCAAAGGGCTGGTCGGCGCCAGGGCATGGCCCTCGGTTGAGCCTGTCTTCTTATGTCCCGTGCTGACGATGGCCACACAGTCCACCAAGTCCCAGTGTTCGGGCGGTGCGATGGAGAAAGCGTAAGAGTCTTGATCAGTTTCACCCTCCTGCCACACGACAAATCCGCCCGGGATGGAACGGCTGGCGGAGCCCGACCCGCGCCGCGCCAGGCGGGAGAGTTCTGCTTCGCTCAGATCCAGGCCTGCTGCGCTGCTGGCTGCAAGGGCCAACGCTGCAAAAGCTGCCGCAGAGGAGGCAATCCCCGCGCCAGAGGGGAAGTTATTCTCACTGACGACTTCAGCGCGCCAGTTCATACCTGCCAACGGACGTACCAGATCCAAGAAGTGACTCACGCGCTCCAGCCCGGGACCGGTCACCGGCCTGGGCCCGATGCGCAGACTGTCGGTCCCGAACGAGGCGGAGAACGTGACCGTTGTCCGCGCGAACAGTCCATCCAGGTTCATCGAGATGGAACCGTTAGAGGGGAGGCGCAGGGTGTTATCGCGGTTACCCCAGTATTTGATAAAGGCGATGTTGGCAAAGGCTTGGGCGGTGGCTGTGGTCATAATGTGATGATACCACTACGCCAGATAATTTCCTTTTCGCTTTTTGCCCTGAACTGTCGTATGAGCTTTGACATGAAACAGTTGAATACAGCCGGCTAACGGCTAGGCATCAGCTGCGCAGGCCACGGCGTCCGATCTATACCCTTGGCTATGTCGCTCTCTTACCCGTGAAGACGAGATGATTATCGCTTAGCCAGCATAAGCCTTAAGTTTGGCGATGTAGCGGTCCTTGGTGGCACGGGGCAACCAAGCACTTTCGAATGCATTCTCGGCAAGTTGAACGATCCCAGCCTTGCCGAGGTCAACTTCCTCCTGCACGCGGATCAGGTTTTCGTTCATATAACCGGGGAAATAAGCCGGATCGTCGGAATTGACCGTGACCCGCATACCCGCCTGTAACATGGCCGCGATAACCTCTGACTTGGATCCATCGACTACATAACCATTGGAGATGGGGCAAATGGTCAGCGCCAACGACCGGCGCTTGATCTCATCACACAGATTCTTGTCCTCAATCGCGTTGACCCCGTGATCAATGCGATTAACGCCGATATCACGGACAACCTGCCAGATATGGTTGACTGAATCCTGCTGGTTTACATCGCAATGCATGGTGAGCAGATAGCCTTCCGCCCGCGCTCGCTGGAACACCTTCGCAAATTTGAGGGGTGGGTTATTTTTCTCGTCCGAATCAAGCCCAACGCCAATGATCCATTCCTTATAGGGGAGCGATTGCAGCAGGGTGCTCATGGCAAACTCTGCGCTCCAATCCCTGAGAAAGCACATGATGAGCTGCGAGTGGATGCCGAGCCAAGTCTCTGCCTCCATCTGGGCGCGACGGATACCCCGGATTACTGTGTCGTAACTGACGCCGCGCGCGGTATGCGGCTGCGGGTCAAAGAACATTTCAGTGTAGAGCACATTTTGCGAGCGCGCCCACGTAAAGATGTCTATTCTCGTCAGTCTGACCGCCGATAATGGCAGAGGCCGGTGTTGCGGGGAGCAACGAGACTGTGAATACAAACGCCAAAAGTAACGAACCAATAAAGATTTTATGTGCTTTCATTTTTTGCAATCCTTTCGAGCAAATGTTTTTTCAGACCCTGCACTGGTGTCTAACCAGTGCAGGGCTGCCGACATTTGCTTGGGAAGAAGCTG
>JAABUE010000163.1 GCA_011389535.1 Anaerolineales bacterium | reverse complement strand
ATCGCGAATAATTCCATCCTTTGCTTCGCAGGTCAATATTGTGAGGGCAAAATTAAAAGAAAATGTGGTGATAATCGGGGCGCTTTGTTTGAATTAATTGATTTAGATGGGCAGATTGCCAAATAAGACTCTTTTTGTTGCATTTTAACCGGGGATTGTCTATAATCTCCTCAGCAAACCATAATGAAAGGAAAATTACCATGCGTTTAAGTGGAAAACGAATAGCAGTTCTTGTCGCCTCGGGCGTCGAAGACCTCGAGTATTATGTGCCTTACATGCGGTTGCAAGAGGAAGGGGCCGAAGTCCTCGGTACAGGGTTAAGCCTGGATCCGGTTACAGGCAAAAACGGGCTTGAGATCAAACCGGATGTAACCATTGAAACGTTGAACAGCAGCGAACTGGACGCTCTTGTTGTCCCTGGCGGCTGGGCGCCCGATAAATTACGGAGATACAAAGCCGTAACGGACCTGGTCAAAGAAATGGATACGGCTGGAAAGGTCATCGGCATTATCTGCCATGGCGGTCTCGTGCCGATCTCTGCTGGCATCATGGAAGGCCGGCGCGCAACGGGCTCACTTGGCATCAAGGACGATCTGGTCAATGCCGGGGCCACTTGGGTGGATGAACCTGCTTTCCGTGAAGGGAATCTGGTCTGGGGACGGGTGGTGGCCGATATCCCCGATTTTTGTCGTGAGCTGGTGGCCGCTTTAGTGGAAGGATAAGGGAAAGCGGGAAAATCCCGCTTTCCCTTCTATTGTTGGCTTACAACTGGATCTGTGCTTTCAGCATACCACTCGGCGAATCGATCTCGAAGGAAGAGAATCCCACGGCCCGGCATAATTGTTTCATGGCTTCATTATCCGGAGACATCAAGGCGATGATGCGCTTGATCTTCTCATCCCGGCCAATCTTGATGATTCGAGTCAACAATTCCTTGCCCAGACCCTTACCCTGGTAGAGGTCGGAAATCAGCATGGTGAACCGTGCCTCCTCATCTGTGCCACGCAGCTTGCTCAGCCGGGCAACACCAAGGATAGTTTTTTCGCCCTGTTCATTTTGACTTTCAACCACCAGCGCGATCTCGCGATCATAATCGTTGTGGGTCATGCGTGCCAGACGCTCGTGTGTGGTGCGCATGCTGAGCAGCATGGGGGAGAGGTAGCGCATGTAGACTGTCTTATCGGAGAGCGACTTGTGGAAACCATGCATGAGCATTTCGTCTTCGGCGCTGATCGGGCGGATGACCACATCTGTGCCATCCTTCATTCTCCAGGGGGCCACATACTGGCTGGGATACGGGCGGATTGCCAGCCTGGGCAGGGCATTTTCATTCTTTGCCTCATGGATCAAAACGCGCGCGTCCAACGCCAGCAAGCCCTCATGCGAAGCCAGCAGCGGGTTGATGTCAAGCTCCTTGATCCAGGACTGCTCGGCCACCAGCTGGCTGAAATGTACCATCAGCTGTTCCAGCGCCGCGATATCGACCGGCGGTCTCCCGCGCACACCTTTCAGCGCCTTGAAAATTTTGGTGCGCTCGATCATGCGCCGGGCCAGGGTGGTGTTGAGCGGGGGTAATCCCAGCGAACGGTCTTTGAAGACCTCCACCAACTGACCGCCCATGCCGAACAGTACAACCGGCCCAAACTGCGGGTCGATGCTGGAACCAATGATCAGCTCATAGGCATCGGATAGATCGACCATGGGTTGAACGGTGACCCCCAGGAAGTCGTCTGCGCTATGCTTTTGGCTGACACCCTGCTTGATCGCTTCGAACGCGGATCGAACGGCCTGCTCGTCGTTTAAGTTAAGTTGCACGCCCCCGACGTCCGTTTTGTGGGTGACGGTTTCCGAATGCAGCTTCAGTACGACTGGATAGCCCAGGTTTTCGGCTTTTGCGACGGCCTCGTCCATGGTTTTGGCAATGAGCGTGGGCACGGTTGGGATGCCGTAAGCCGCCAACAATGCCTTGGATTCTGCCTCCGTTAGCAGGAGCCGGCCTGAACGGCGAGCCTTCTGAATGATAGCGGAAGCCCTTTCACGGTCGATGTCTGCACCGCTGGCGTGATTCGTCAGGCTGACGGTCTCATACAGTGACTGTAAATTGTCGGTGTATTTCCACATATAAGCGAATGCTTCCGCGGCCGTGTCCGGATACATAAATGTCGGGATGCCGGCCTTGTTGAGAATGGCTTCACCCGCTGCGACATCCTGCCCACCCGACCAGGAAGCCAGGATCGGCTTGTCGTAGCTCTGGGCGTAATCCTTGAGCGCCTCGGCGGTTTCGGTAGGATCGGTCATAGCCTGGGGAGTGAGCACCACCAGCAGGCCGTCGCTTTTCTCGTCCCTGGCAGCGACTTCCAGCGCCTGGGCATAGCGTTCCGGGGAGGCATCCCCTAGGATGTCGACCGGGTTGTTGTGGCTCCACTGCGGCGGCAAGATCTCGTTGAATTGCCCCATGGCTTCTGCCGAGATTTCCGCAAGTTTACCTCCGTTGGTGATCAACGCATCTACCGCCAGCACGCCGGGACCGCCTGCATTGGTCAAGATAGTGAGATGGGGGCCTTTGGGACGCGGCTGTTTGGAAAGGACTTCGGCCATCGAGAAGATCTCGCCGATGGTGTTCACGCGCAGCACGCCGCAGCGCCGGAAGGCTGCCTCCAGCACCTCGTCGGAGCCGGTTAGCGACCCGGTATGGGAAGCGGCCGCACGGGCAGCGCCTTCGGTGCGCCCGGGCTTGATCACGATAATGGGCTTGGTTAAAGCCACTTCGCGCGCCGCAGACATGAAGGAGCGCGCATCACCGATCGTTTCCATGTAAATCACGATGCTCTGGGTGTGCGGGTCGTCGCCCAAGTGATAGATCAGATCGCCCCAGCCGACGTCCAGCATGGAGCCGATCGAGACAAAGGCCGAAAATCCGACGTGTTCCTTGAACGACCAGTCCAGCACGGACGTACACAGCGCGCCCGATTGGCTGATGAAGGCCACGTTGCCGGGTCGGGCGGCGGCAGTCGCAAAGGTGGCATTCAGGCCGGTGAGCGGGTTCATCACGCCCAGACAGTTCGGGCCGATCACGCGCATCTTACCGCGGCGGGCATGTTCCAGGATTTCTTCTTCCAGCTTTACGCCTTCCGGCCCAATTTCTTTGAAGCCCGCCGAGATCACGATGGCGCCTTTTACACCGGCTTCCACACATTCCGCGATGATATCCGGGACGGTGGGCGCGGGCGTGACGATCACCGCCAGGTCGATCTGGTCCGGAATGGCCTGGATGCCGGCATAGGCTTTGATGCCCAAAATATTCTCGCGTTTCGGGTTAACGGGAAAAACTGTCCCGCCGAATGGACTGCTGATCAGGTTCCATAGGACAGTGCGACCAACGCTGCCGACCTTTTCGGTAGCGCCGATCAGGGCTACGGTTTTTGGGGAAAAGATGGGCTGAAGGGAACGGGGGGTATAACGGTATACGTCATGCGCGGGATCGAATCCATTTTGGACCCGCGAATTATAGGGTGTTGTCATAGGTTCATCCTCAATGAGTAGATCGCTGTTACAAGCGCTTTTTTAAAAGCTGCCCATCCATTATACGCTGTGATGGAAACAGAGCTACGCATGGATGTCATGTTTTTTGTGTGCGGTTCGTCTTGAATTGAGAAAAAATTCACAAATCAACTCTCAATAAGAAACCGCCAATCAGCGGTTTCTGTAACTTGTATAAAACTATCCCTTCGCAAGAATCGTGCCTGTTTCTGCCAATACTTCGAAAGTCCGTTCGGCAATTTCGATGCTGGAGGGACCAAGCCCGCAGGCGGGTGCGAGCAGGCTGCGGGAGGCGAACTCGTCCGGGTGGATGCTGACACCCCGGTTTGCAGCTTTTTCGCATATTAGCCTGATCCCGTCTCGCAGCTTTTTTGCCAGTGTCTTGGGTGTCTCGTGGAAAATGTGCTCGTTATTGGGAATCAGTCCCCAGCAGACTGCGCCGCCGCGGTCCAGGAATTCCCGCAATTCGACCGGGTACAGGGCCATGTTTTCGATGTAGTCGTAGGCGTCCAGATTTAAGATATCGACCTGGGTATTGAGCAGCACGCCCCAGTCGGTGTTGCCGCAGCAGTGCGTGCCCGTGATAGCCCCGGCGCTATGCAGCGCTGCGTAGACTTCGTCCAGCCAGGCGGTGACCTGTTCTCGGCCCAGGCTGACGTAAGCCGAGCCAAAAGAAGCCATATAAGGCTCGTCCACAAACAGGATCACCTGCCTGTCCCGCGAGCGGGGATCGCTGACCTTACCCAACTGCTCCACCTGCCAGCGTGCGTTGAAGGCCATATGCTTGACCAGCACATCTACATAGACATCGTTGTAGAGGCAGGCGCGCCCGTTTTGGTCGGTCACGGTCAGCCCGAAGCTGATGGGACCCATGACCTGTCCCTTCGCATATTGGGACGGATTGTCCTTGAGCGCATCGCGTAACAGGTAGAACCCATGCGCGTAATCAGGATGCAAGCCAAAAAAGTCCACGTTCTCATCGATGACGGCCTGGTAGAAACGTTCA
>JAABUE010000162.1 GCA_011389535.1 Anaerolineales bacterium | reverse complement strand
AATCGAAATTCTCAGCGCTGGTATCGATGATGGCTTTCTCTTTGTCTGCGAGCACCACCGCGCCGGGGAGCGTGGGCGCGTACTGGGTGTAAATGTTCTCGCGGAAGTCGCGGCGTACTAATTGCAGCCAGCAGGGAATATCCAGCGTGGATAGCAGGCGCGCGTTCAGTTCGTGCGCATCGCTATGCGGGACCGAGCCGACGTGGGTGGTGAGGTAGTTGAATTCTGGCATTCTTAAAACCGGAGTCCA
>JAABUE010000161.1 GCA_011389535.1 Anaerolineales bacterium | reverse complement strand
GCGGCGACCTTGCGAGGCGCGCCGTATTCCTGCAACAGTTCCGTCGCCAGCGCTTCATCCGCCGGACGCCCGGTCTGCTGGCTGCGATCCTCGAGCATATCCTCCAGCGTGGAGCGGAGCTCGGCCTCGATGTCGAGCCGGTTCTTGCGCGGCAAATGCTTGCCGACTTCGGTTACGTAACGATCTATAAGGTTCATTCTATTTCATCATCCTTTCCATCATGGAAACGATCCGGTTCCATTCTTCCTTTAGCCGGGGCAGGACTTTCTGCCCTTCAGGGCTGATGACATAGTAGCGGCGCGGGCGCGTGCCTTCCGTGTTCCAGTCGGAGCTGAGCAGTCCTTGTGACTCCAGCCGGCGCAGCAAGGGATAGAGCGTGCCCTGGTCCACTTCCAGTCCCTGGTCGGAGAGCAGTTTCAGCAGCGAATAGCCATATTGCTCCTTGTCCAGCTGGCTGAGGACCGCCAGCACGATCATCCCGCGCCGCAGTTCATTGAGTGTGTTTTCATACATTTCATTGTTTGACATCTCTTATCCTTTATCGCATTATACTGTGTAGTAAATAGTATGTCAAGAGGGAAAACACATGGACACTTCTTTGCTCTCGGCGGCATCCTCGTCGCCGAAGAATGTCCCGAAAGGATACGGCGCTAGAGCAACTTTGACCACTACAGGTAAGCCAGGATATTTCGCAGGGGAGTATCTACCTGCTTCAGCCGCCCGTACCACAGCGCGGGCAGGTACAGGATGGCCAGCCCTGCCAGCCAGTACAGGTACATGGCCGGCAGACTCGTGCCGAACGGTTCGAAATGGCGTCCCATCAGCATGTACAGGTAGAGATGCAGGACGTACACGAACAGGGGCGCGCTTCCGAATGCGACCAGCGGCCTGCTCGCCGTTTGGAAGGCTTGCCCTGCCTTTGAGAGTCCCCACAGCGCGAGCAGGTTGACCCCCATGGTTAGAAAGGTAAATGTCAGGCTGGGCGGGTACTTGACGGCGTTCAGGAAGTCGATCCAGCTGTCGCCCTCGCGCGGGCGAATGTTGCCGAAGCCGTCCGCAGAACGGAGCAGGGCGAACAGGAACAGCAGGGCGATGCCGATCCAAAGGGCCATGACATAGGCTCTCTTCTCGTCCGCCAGCAGCCAGCGAGCGAACAGCATCCCGAAGGCCACCAGCTCCAGCCAGGGCAGCACCGAAAAGTTCGACCAGAACTCGCCGTCCCCGCCGTTGACCAGCAGCACCAGTCTCCACTTCGTCAGGTCGATCCTGCCCCACTGCTCCGGGCCGGGATGCAGCCATTCGGTCCCGAGCAGCAGGCCCATCGTCAGGAGCAGAAGCGGCAGGGGGCCAAGTCGCACAAAGAAGCTGGCGATGATCATCGTCCCGCCCAGGGCGATCAGCACGCCGATGTACGTCTCGGGGAAGAATCCGGGTCCTGCTTCCCAGATACGGTTGACCAGGAATAATTGCAGCAAGATCAAAAGCATCCCGCGGAGCCAGAAATGAGCGCGGATCTTCCAGAGGCTCCAGCCCTGTCTCCAGCGCGCCTCCGCAAACAGCAGCATGCCAATGCCCATCAGGAAGAAAAAACCCGGTGCAGCAAAATGGGTCACCAGGCGGGTCAGGAAGGGCAGGGCGGAGTCGTAGGCCGGGAAGGGGCCGCCCCAGTACTCGCCGGGGGAATGCTGCTGGGCGATGAAATAGTTGGCGTGGTCGAGCGCCATGACGACGATGACCAGCCCGCGCAGGGCGTCGAGGGGGTAGAGGCGGTTACTCCGGGTTTGTTTCATGGTCCTGCTGATTTCCGTGGGGTGGGATGCCAAAGTGCCCCGCAGGGATATCCCGCGCCACAAGACTCATTGAACGGCCTTTCGCTACCCAGCCTCTATTCGTCCTCCGAATAATACGGGAGATAATCTTCCCGGACAGGGGAAAAGACCTCTACCACCACCGATGCCTCAATTGCGGTGGCGCCGTGCTCAACACCCCCCGCAATATTCCAGCTGTCGCCGGGGTTGGCGAGGATATGCGCGCCATCTACCAGAAAGTCCATTTGCCCGGAGACCAGGTAGCCAGTCTGTTCGTGCGGATGCTTGTGGGGCGGGATGAGCGCTCCTTTTTCTATTTTGACTTCGGTCAAAATGGTCTGGTTCCCATAGACCATGGCCTTGAGATGGACGCCTTTGATGAGTTCCGTGTGCTTGCCTGAACCGGATTTTTTGAACATGGGATCCTCCTGAAGTTTTTTGGCTCGTCGGTTTTTGGTGAATTTTTGCCACGGAGACACAGAGACACAGAGGGTTTTTTGGTTTGAAACCAACCCGATTGGTTTCTCTTCAGAATCTCGGTGGCGCTGCCGGTCGGGTCGAGGTGTCTCAGTAGTTTTTTCCTGCGTTCGTTAGAACTTTTCCATGAGAGCGATTAAACCAGTTTTTATTGGACATCCTGCGATACTTGCTCGATCAGTTCCAGCATCCGTTCGTAGTGCGAACCCTTCCAGTAGACCTGGTTACAGGCCGGGCAGAGTTTGAAGTCATCATAATATTTTTTGGTCAGCGGTTCCAGCTTCTCCAGGACCGATTCTTTCCGGACCGGCTCCAATGGATGGTTACAATTCATGCAGCGTTCGAACGGCCTGACCCATTTCACCAGCCAGTAGCGTTGTACCACTTCGTATAGCTGTTCGGTGGAATTCAAGCTGCGCAATAAATATCCCTGCGAGATGACCTTGTGCATCAAAAGCAAGCGGTCGCGGGTCAGCAGGATGCGTCCATCCTCGACGCTGATGCACACCAGTTCTTTATCTTCATACCCGTTCTGGTAGAGGCAGTCCAGGCCGAGCATGCGCAGGTGGGATGCCAGCCGCCCGAGATGACCGTCTAGCACGAAACGCGACTCGGTCGTGTTATCCGCGGCCGGCGCCACCGCCCGGACCTCGATCCTGTCTCCGTCTTGAACGATGTAGTCCAGCCCGATCCTTTCTCCGTTGGCTCTCAGCGGCCCGACTTCGGTGTGCGGGATGCCCAGCGATTCGATCAGGTGTTTGACCGACTGCGGGCCCTGGAAGCGCATTTCGACTGGCTGGTCGCGCAGGCCGCGCTTAAGTAACGGTTGGAGATCAGAAGCAAAGTCGAAGCGGGCGACTTTCATAGGATAAGTGTATGCCAAAACCAGCGCACAGGCAACGGTTTTCAAGCAGAGCACCGGAGTTTGGTTTATCAAGTTCCCTTAATATTCAGGCAGGCCGTTCATCATAAAGCTCAGTGATGATTGTCAGAAATCTCATACCATTTGCGTAATTCTAACCAGCCGCTAATGAAATACTCTATAAATCTCCATCGTGCCTTCGCGACTTCCAGACTATATTAGGTGCAATCCTGCGCCAGAGTCATTTATGCACATTCATTGTCTGGGAATCAATCACACAACCGCTTCGATCGGCCTGCGTGAAAGGCTGGCTTTTACAGAAGACAGCCTGCGCGCCGCGCTGGCCCGTGTGGGTTGTGGAGGGATGGAAAACTCATTCAACGAACTGGTCATTCTCTCCACCTGCAACCGGACCGAAATCTATGCCGTTTCCGACCGGATCGAAGCTGACGATTTAGAACTGCTCCTGGCCGAAACACGCAGGATCCCCCTTGACGAATTCCAACCCCACCTCTATCGCCATATGGATGAAGATGTCGTTTATCATTTGCTGCGGGTTGCATCTGGGCTTGATTCGCTCGTCCTGGGCGAGCCGCAGATCCTCGGTCAGGTGACGAACGCACTGGAACTGGCGCGGGGTGCGGGTTCCAGCGGCCCGTTGCTTTCACGATTATTTCAAAGCGCGATCCATGCCGGCAAACGCGCCCGCACAGAGACGCACATCGCGCGCAACCCGGCTTCGGTCTCGTCGCTGGCGGCCTCGCTGGCGGAGAGATCGGTCCATAACCTGGCAAAAGCGCAAATCGTCATTTTGGGAGCCGGGGAGATGGCCGAGCTGGCCGTGGAGGCGCTGCGTAAGCGCGGAGCGGCCAAAGTGCTGGTGCTCAACCGCACGCTCGAAAAGGCGGAAACGCTGGCGAAACGGTGGCAGGCTGAGGCATCCACGTTCGAGCGCATGGGCGAAGCCCTGTCCGCCGCCGATGTGCTGATCGCCTCCACCGGCGCGCCGCATACGATCATTCATCCCGGCATCGTGGAGCGCATCATGCTGGAACGTCCCACGCGGCCCCTGGTGATGATTGACATCGCGATGCCTCGGGATATTGATTCGCTCTGTAATGAAATTCCCAACGTAAATGTATACGATATGGACAGCCTGCACACCCGGCTGGAACATTCCCTGGCCGAGAGGGAGGCCGAGGTGCCGAAAGTGGAGGCTATTTTGAGCCAGGAACAGGCCAGTTTTATGGCATACTTCAACTCACTGGACATGCTGCCGTTGATCGCCGAAGTACGCCAGCAAGCCGAAGCCATCCGCCAGGCTGAGTTACAAAAAACGCTGCGCCGCCTGCCCGACCTGAGCGATGCCGAACGGGCCCGCGTCGAGGCGCTGACCATGGCGCTGGTCAAGAAACTGCTGGATGCGCCCACCAACCGACTGCGGGCGCAAGCCAACACCCCTACCGCGCCCGAGTATGCCCAGGTTGCGCGGACACTATTTGGTCTATCGGCCACAGATTGACCCTCAGCCAGTTACCAATTACCAAATTACTCATTACCAAATGAAACTGATCTTCGCTACCCGCCCCTCCGCCCTTGCCCGCTGGCAGACCCAGTGGGTAATTACTGTTTTGCAAAGTATCCACCCTAACCTGATCTGCAAGGAAAAAGTGATCACCACCCGGGGTGACAAAATCCTCG
>JAABUE010000016.1 GCA_011389535.1 Anaerolineales bacterium | reverse complement strand
TATGCAAACCACCAAATTCCTCGATTTCGATTGCGTTACCCTTCAGAATCCCGCGCTCAGCCTGCTCGTCACCCGGTCGGTGGGGCCGCGCATCATTTCCCTGCGTTTCAACGGCGGGGATAACCTGTTCGCCGTCTTGCCTGATACTGTAACCGAGCGCCCCGATGGTCAAAAATTCCACTTCTACGGGGGACATCGCCTGTGGCATGCTCCTGAGAACATGCCGCGCACTTATGCGCTGGATGACGGACCCGTAGACATCGCCCAGACGGGGAACGTTCTGTCTGTTATGCAGCCGGCCGAAACGGAGACGGGCATCGAAAAATCCCTGCACATCTCGCTGGTGGAAGATAAACCGCAAGTCATCGTCCGCCACACACTGACCAACCGTGGCCTGTGGCCGCTGGAATGCGCGCCCTGGGCGATCACCCAGTTGAGAACGGGTGGGGTGGCGATCCTGCCCCAGTCGCGGGAACAGACTGAATTCCTGCCAAACCGCTCGTTGGCGATCTGGCCGTACAGCGACCTTGCCAGTCCGCAGGTTGGCTGGGGCAACCGCTATCTCCTGGTCCGCACGGGGATGGAGAGTCCCTTCAAAGTTGGCTTCCCAAACCCGCGCGGTTGGCTGGCCTACTGGATCGATGGGACTCTGTTCGTCAAGCGGGCGGCCTTCGACACGCAGGCAGAATATTTCGATTTCGGCAGTTCGAGCGAATGTTACTGCAACGGCCGCTTTATTGAGCTGGAAACCCTGGGGCCGGTGGGCAGGCTGGCTCCGGGGGAGTCGGTCACCCATGCTGAAACCTGGGAGCTTTATGCGGACGTTGACTCCCCCATAGATGAAGACGCGGCGCAGGAGATCGTGGAAAAATTGGGGTTGGAGTAGATTATGGCTTATTTCATCGGCATCGACACATCCACCACCGCCACCAAAGCCCTGCTGATGGACGAGAACGGGGGCGTACTGGGCGTGGCTTCGAAAGAATATTCCTTTGAAACCCCGCAGCCTCTGTGGAGCGAGCAAGACCCGGCCCTGTGGTGGCAGGCCACTGTCGAGAGCGTCCGCCAGGTGTTGGCCAAAACCGGCGTGGAGGTCGCATCTATTAAAGGCATCGGACTGACCGGGCAAATGCACGGCCTGGTCCTGTTGGATGAAAAAGGCGATGTGCTGCGCCCTGCGATCCTGTGGAACGACGGGCGCACCGGCCCGCAGTGTGACACCATCCGCCTCAGGCTCGGGCGCGAGAAGCTGATCCAGATCACCGGCAACGACGCCCTGACCGGTTTTACCGCTCCGAAGATCCTGTGGGTCCAGGAGCACGAACCCGAAATATGGAAACGGGCCCGCCACATCCTGCTCCCCAAAGACTACCTGCGCTTCAGGCTTACCGGCGAATTCGCCAGCGACCGGGCCGGCGGCTCGGGCACGATCCTATTTGATCTCGCCAAACGAGATTGGTCGCCGGAAATGCTGGCCGCGCTCGACATCCCGGCCGAATTCCTGCCCAGGACCTATGAAGGGACGGATGTGACCGGGACGTTATCCCCCGCGGTGGCCAGCGAGCTTGGCTTATCCGCAAATATCCCCATATTCGGCGGCGGCGGGGACCAGGCGGCTGCCGCGGTTGGCACAGGAGCTGTTCGCGCGGGCGTCGTCTCGCTCAGCCTGGGCACGTCTGGGGTAGTATTTGCCACCACAGACGGGCCGGTTATCGAGCCGGAAGGACGCCTGCACGCGTTCTGCCATTCCGTGCCCGGCAAGTGGCACCTGATGGGCGTGATGCTTTCTGCGGCAGGCAGCCTGCGCTGGCACCGCGATACTTTTGCTCCCAATCTAGCTTACGATAAACTGCTCGCGCCTGCCGCGGAAATCCCAGCGGGCAGCGACGGCCTGTTCTTCCTGCCCTACCTGACCGGCGAACGCACGCCCCACCCCGACCCGTTGGCCCGCGGCGCCTTTGTCGGGCTGACCGTGCGGCACGGGTTCGCGCATCTCACCCGGGCGGTGCTGGAAGGGGTTGCGTTCGGGCTGCGGGACAGCTTCGAGCTGATGAAGAGCGCCGGGCTGGAGACGATTACCCAGGTGCGCGTGACCGGCGGCGGGGCGCGCAGCCCGCTCTGGCGCCAGATCCTGGCGGACGTATTTGGGGCGGAAATCGTCACCGTCAACACCGAAGAGGGCGCGGCTTACGGCGCGGCACTTTTAGCTGCAACGGGATCAGGCGTGTTCCCAAGCGTGGAAGCCGCCTGCGACGCGACCATCCGGATCACGGGTGTGACCGGGCCGGGGGAAGACTCTGCTGTCTACGAGGAGATCTACCCCCTCTACCGGGGACTCTACCCGGCTTTAAAGCCAACTTTTACAGCAATAACAACCTGACATATGGTTTAAAATCTGGACGCAGATAAACGCTGATTTCGCTGGTCGGAAAGAAAAAATCAGTGTTTTCAGCGTGAATCAGCTTTTCTATAGAATGCCTCAGGGTCTATGAATCAAAAAAGAGGGTTATAAACGAAGAGACACATCCTGCGCTAGAATAGAGCAGAAGGATGGTGTGATATGAGAAGTCGCATTGGGGTAGTCATCTTTGTGATTGGGGTCGTAGTTATGGCATGTGATAGGACAGAGCCCGGGAATGTGGATATCTCTCCTTCTCAAACTGCGAGCCCGATCACCATCACAGTAGAGGTTACGAACCCGCCTGTACCTACACAGACCCCATTCAGGCCGGTAACTTTATGTGTAGACGCAGACGAACCGGTTTTCTTAATGCCATCACCTTCATCAATATCCTATCCAGCCAATCCTCTGGATCAAGGCACGCAAGTTATTTACAAGGGAATCCAGGCAGAAGGTTGGTATTTTGTGGAATATGGCGACTCTGTTGGATGGATACATCGTTTCTATTTATCAGAGTGTGAATAAGAAGAACAACTTTGATAGGACTTTCGCAGTTCGGAAAAAGGTGCCGAGAATACGGGTCGCGTGCTGCGCACGCGACCCGTATTCTCGGGCTTCTCCTATTTATTTGCGTAAGTCCTAAAATAAAAAACAACAGGTTCATTTTCTACTCATTTCACCAGAACATACGGTTTTTCAGAATGAACCTGTCTATTCAGTGGCAAGGGCGGGGGTTGAACCCGCGACCAAGAGCTTATGAGTCTCCTGCTCTACCACTGAGCTACCTTGCCGGGCGGGAGAAATAGTAGCATGGACTATATCATTTGTCAACATTTCGCCTCTCTTCCCAGGAGCAACATATCTTTTCCTTCAAAATCAACCATTCTTTATCTTAACAGGCAGTAAAACTTGCCACCGGCCAGTTTCCGAAACCAAAGAAGCACGACCAGAGGCGCGTGCCGTCAAGCGTAAGCCTTATTCACCCAATGCGCTCCGCACAAGCAATGGAACCTTCGCCAGGGATGGGGCGCCCTCGAACAAGGCCAGGTTTCTGGCAAATGCTGCAGATCGCTTCGCAGTGACCCTGAGTGGATCGGGGAATTTTCGAAACGGACCTCGGACCACCGATTTCTCAGGCGATGTAAGCATCAGAAAATTAGCCGTTTTGCCGATGCCTGACTGAATATCATCAATGGTATGGCCCGGGAAGCCTCCCCAGGGAGCCACCTGAAAATAATAAGCAGAGAAAGCTGCCATATTCACCGTCACTGTACCGTAGCGCAGGCAGGCGACTGCCCGGTCCACCGCTTCAGCGATTTGTGGATCGCGCAGGGAAGCCGGATGGACCAGAATCGTCGCATTCAACGATCCCCACAAGGATTCATTCACAAATTCCACGCTGCGGTCGATGAATTCCAGTATGCCAGGCGCTTCCAACCCAGTCTCTGCCATAAGGCTGCAGAAAGCCTCTCGCGTAAAACAAATATCACCCCGCTGAGACGGGTCCAGGCCGGGAATGATGGTCCAGGGAAGCTCATCGGCAGAAGCATACCCGATCTGCCGGGCCGATGGATGTGCGGACACAAATGCGCTATGGACCGCCCGGGCGCCTGGATAGTAGGCGCGACGGGGTTCGATCCCTTCAAGCAGCCGCCCGATGGCATCCAGGAACTGATTACGGCCTGGCCAGGCGGCATGTTGAACGATCATACGTGGTGTCAGACAACCAAACCCAGCGTTTGCGATGAACCAGGTAACAACCTGTTCCGCCTGCTCCTCCATATCAGCGCTGGTCCAGGGACCGGGCACGACAATGACCGGGCTGATATTCCCCAGCTCACAGGTGAAGCGCTTGAGATTGGCTGGACGGCGCTCGGCCTTGCGCCGTTCCCCATCCGCCCCAGGCCCGAAGGTAATCGCCTCGAACGTGTTGGCCGAGCCAGTCAGGTGCAGTTCGTCCACCTGCGGATGCTCGCACAGGTAGCTTCCCTGGGCAACGCTTCCATAAACGATGCGCAGATAACCGTTCTGAATGAGAGCGCGCAGCCCTTCCTCCATCAACGGGCCCAAATAATCATTGACCGGATTCAACTTCAGGATCACAACTTGATTTTCGACAAACAACTTATGGAGCAGGTCAACCACAGGCAGCATGGAGGCATTCCCAGCGCCAAGAACAAGGGCTACTTTGCCGTCTCGGTCGGCTTCGGCGTATCGCCAGGGCTGCCAGCTTCTCACCTCTTCCACGGTCACTCCCGGTTCCATCCAAACATCTGCGGTCATCCCCCGGTAAATGAAAGGGTCCCAGGGATCGCGCGGGAATATCCGCACCGCAGCCTGGCCGGTAAAGGTGCGGGTAACAGGTCCCGGAAGGCGCGGCCGCCCGTTGCGATGGATCTCGAGCAAAGATTTGCGCGCCATGCGAACCCCCCGGAGGATCGTTGCCAGGAAAAGCCATTCCTCTGCCTCGCCCATCGTGTGCCGGGGAAGACCCTTGGCCGAAAGACTGACCCCGATCCACCGATCTGCGATAGAGAGCATATCCCGTGAGAGATCATCTAGGATCGCTATGCGTTCTGGGATCGTGAGTCTCACCCACGAGTCTTTATTTGCGTGCAGCGCCGCCAATGCCTCTTCGATTTGGGGCAGACTGGTCTCCAGCATTCATTTACCCGCTTAAACTAAACGGGCTTCTATTTCTGAACAGCCGGGTTCTTGGATCCATGAAAAGAAAGACGATGCAAAACAGCATGCTGGTGACAAGCACCGTCAGGTAAAAGAACAGGTTCAACCGGAACTCGGCCGGCGCCACCGACCAGTATTGCACGAACGGCGGTATCAGCAGCAGGTCATACACCAGGAAACTAAGCATATGCCCGGTCGAGTTCAGCCAGGAGGGTTTCAGAAAACCGAAAAAGTAATAGACGAATGAACCCAGAAAGAACCAGCCGTACAGCCGGGTCATATCTGGCAAAAGCTCCGCTGGAAAAATGCGCGGGCTACCCAAAACCATGCCCAGGCCGACAGGCAAGAGAATTGCCGAGAACAGTAGGAAAGTCCAGCGGATAGCTGGCGGAGGCTTTCGATCCTCGGGGGTGGGTAGCCGGGTGCTCCAGATCAGTTCAGCCAGAGCGCCGAGAGCGATTAACATAAACATAATTGCAAAGGGCAAAAAGCGCTCCTTGCCTGGCAGACTGTGCCTGACCCACAGGAGAACGGCGCTCCCCCCAAAGGCCACAACCCCCGCCAGCGCACCTCCCCGGATTGCCGGCAGATGTCCGGTCAGCCCGATCCAAATGAGAGGAGCAGCAACACCGGCTAACCAGGATCCCACAAATGAAAATCCTGGAGCTGGTGATTCAGGCCAGACCCACAACTGCCTGACCGCCGGCAGCCTCAAATATAATCCGAGCGAGTAAACCAGGATCATGAACCCCACTAGCCCGGTCAGTCCCTGAACCAATTTCAGGTATCTCATCCATTCCTCCGGCTGTAAAATGTTTGCACAACTTATTTTAGCAGAGAACTTGGGTCGATTTACTCTCTTTTGTTAAAGTGTCAGGTAACTAAGCAATAAAATCATAAACCCCTGTATAATTATTCACAGAGGCGTATATGGAAATACTGGTCATCAACGACGATTTGATGGAGCGTTCCGTCATTCAGCAGGTCCTGGAACATAGCGACCATAAGGTCACCTTTGTCCCTGTTGTCAGAGAAGCCTGGAAGTTCATTGCCGAAGATGGATTCCGGTTCGCCATCATTGATGTATCTCGTGAAGAAGAGAGTGTTCACCAATTCATCCAGCAGGTGCGGGGCGACCCGGACCTGCCCGGGCAACCCTACATTCTCCTGCTGGTCAACAAAGGCCAAAGCGGGAAATTGATCTCCAATCTGGGCATTGGCGCTGATGATTATCTCAACAAACCCGTCACCCCGCAGGAATTGAAGTCGCGCGTGTCGGTCGGTGTGCGGATCCTGTCGATGGGAGATACGCTTTTACAGGCCCGCAACCAGTTGGAAAACCTGGCCATGTACGATAGTCTGACCGGCCTGATGAACCGCCAGGCATTCTATATGCTTGCCCAGGGGGAACTGGAGCGCGCCCGGCGCGCATCCGAGGGATTAAGCGTCATCGCCCTGGATGTAGATAATTTTACAGCCATCAACTCGGAATACGGGCGCGCGGTAGGAGATGACGTGCTGCAGATCGTAGCCCGGATCATCCGTGAGAAGAGCCGCCCTTATGACTGCATCGGCCGCTGGGGAGGCGACCAGTTCACGATTGTGCTGCCCGGCGTTGTCAGCAGCGATGCGGAGAAAATCGCCAAACGGATTTTGTCCGGCGTGCAGGCAAGCGAAATTTCGTTCACCGACGGGCCGGCCCTGGAAATCAGGCTCAGCGCCGGGATAGCCTCCACACAGACCATCAATGCCTACGCCGAGATCGATACCTTCATCGAGAGCGCTGTGGTTGCAATGAACAACGCCAGGCAAAACCAGGATGAAGAAATCTCCCTGGTTTTTGTGTAGGGCCTGGAGAATCGATGGTCGAGTAGCCCCGAGTGTACTTAGAGGGGCATATCGAGACCATCAGGCTTTAAAAATCTTTTGTTTTCAGGTTACATGTTGGTCTCGACACCGCACTGCACCAAACGACAGTGCGGTGCAAGTGTACGGCGGCGATGATTTAGTATCTCGAAACAGATTATCGAAACTCGCCGCCACTCGACCAACGGAATACTTTTCAAACAAGTGGTTAGATTTTCGATCTAAAATATGAGTTCCAGCAAAACCAGCACCAGCATTCCCCCCAGGATAGTCAGGAGGGTATTTTTTGTCTTCCAGGCAACCAGGACCGCTGCCATCCCGGCCAGCAAACGGAAATTGGAAGGCGACAGATCGATCTGACCGGACCGGACCAGCAACTCGGGAACGACGATCGCAGTCAACACCGCCGGAGGTACGAACCGCAACGCCCTGCGCAGCGTTTCCGGGATCTCGATCCTGCCCAGCAGATAAATAAAGATGAACCGCATCCCGAAGGTCAATATCCCGCCCAATAAGAACACCAGCCAGATGCTCATAGAGTCCCCTTTGGGGCTTTTCGCTCCTCCAGCACTGTCCCGACCAGGATACCCAGCAGCCCGGCAAGCATCAATCCCAACTTGTAAGGTAAGTCGTGAGCAAACAAAGCCACCGTGCCCGCCGTGAGCGCAGCTGCAATGGCGGGACGGTCCTTGAGCGTGGGGAAAATCAATGCAATGAATGTAATCGGGAGCGCGAAGTCCAGCGGCCAGGATTCGGGTAAAGTGGTTCCCAGCAAAATCCCCGCTGCGGTGCTCAACTGCCAGGATATCCACAACGTCAACCCTGCACCCAGGAAGAACCAATGCCCGGACGGCGCATCCCCTTCCTTTTCATAATTAAGGATCGTCACGGCGTAAGCTTCGTCTGTGAGCAGATAGGAAAGCAGGATTTTCCAACCCATCGGCAGGTCACGTACATATGGCGCGACCGAAGCGCTGTAAAGCATGTGCCGCAAATTGACAACTGCGATCGTCAACACGATCACCGTTCCTGGAACGGCCTCCCGGACCAGCTGGGCGGTGATGAATTGGGCCGAGCCTGCAAAAACGATGGAGGACATCATTTGCGCGGCAACAGGCCTCAGCCCGGCATTGAGGGCTAATACTCCGTAGATCATCCCAAAGGGGACGACACCCATCAAAAGCGGGAGTTCAGCCCGGACTCCCGCCCAAAAAGATCGTTGTGAAATGTTCATGTTGAAGTTTAAGACATCCCGAAGGTTGCACCCAGACTCTTCAAAGTGCTCGAATAAAACCTTCGGGACGGTCCTTGTTTGTTATTACCAATATCGTCTATTATATTTGACGCCAACCGGATGATTGGAATGTAAATCCCTTACAGGGACGATGTAGCGCTATACAAGGCTTGTTGCGCTAACGCGATCGCGCCCAGCACGCCGGCCCGCCCGCCAAGCGAGGGCGGGACGATAAAGGAGTCAATCTCTTTGAGGATAGCCGGGGACTGCACATACCCGTTCAGGGAAGCTACCGTTTTACTCCGAACCAGCGGCAGGAGTTGTGGCTGCTTGGCCACACCCCCGCCGATGATGATCCGTTGCGGCGAGAGCGTGCAAATAAAGCTTCTCAAGGCCAATGCGATATACTTCGCTTCCAGTTCCCAGGCGGGGTGATCGGGCGGCAGCATTTCGGCTTTCTGGCCCCAGCGCTTTTCCATCGCAGGGCCGGAGGCCAGCCCTTCGAAACAATCGGGATGAAACGGACAGATGCTTTCGAAGGGGTCCAGGACTTTATCGTGCGGCAGGGGGATGTGCCCCATTTCGGGATGAAGCAGGCCGTGGATGGGTTTTCCATTGACCAGCGCCCCACCCCCGATCCCGGTGCCGATGGTCAGGTAGATGAAGGTGTCCAGTCCCCGGGCTGCGCCCCAGCGCCACTCCCCAAGCGCCGCGCCGTTGACGTCGGTATCAAAGGCGATGGGCACTCCGATGGCCGCGTGCAGCGGAGCGACGATATCGGCATGCGCCCACCCGGGTTTGGGCGTCAGCAGGATATAGCCAAATGCAGCGGAGGCAGGCCGGGGGTCCAGGGGCCCGAACGAGGCAACGCCGATCGAAGCGAGCGGGCCGAGGACCTGGATTTGCTCCTTGAAGAAGGCCACGACCCGGGCCAGCGTCTCATCCGGGGTCGTGGTCGGGAAGCGCCTCTCGGCCAGGATTTCGCCATCCCCGGTCCCCACAGCACAGACAAATTTTGTGCCGCCGCCTTCGATCCCGCCAAAAAGAAGACGAGCTGACTCGCTCATTTCAAACCAGCCAGAGATATTGGCGTGGACTCATTTTTAGAGTTAAGGTTTGATCCTGGATGTAGTAATCCTTTCCCGTCAGAATATCGGTCAAGGGTCCGGGTATATCTTGCATGGGGATGGAGATGACATGTTCACTGGCGCTCATGTTGTTGAAAACATAAATAACCTGGTCTTCATACGTCCGTACATAGGCTGCAATGGCTTCATTTTCACAGTCGATCCACTGGAAATCTCCCCGGCCGAAGGCCGGATATTTTTTCCGCGCATGGATCATATTGCGGACGGAGTGCCAGAGCGAATATGGATTATCCTGCTGCGATTTAACGTTGACCTGTTTGCGGCCATAAGTGTCATCGTCGATGATCGGCAAATAGACACTTTGGGATGGGGCTTTGGAAAACCCGGCGCTGGAGCTGTCGTCCCACTGCATGGGCGTCCGTACCCCGTTGCGGTCATGTAATGAGATGTTATCACCCATCCCGATCTCGTCGCCATAATAAATAACGGGGGAACCGGGCAGGCTGAACAGGAGCGAGTTGGCCAGCATGATCTTACGATGGTCGTTATCCAGCAACGGCGCGAGACGCCTGCGGATGCCCAAGTTCAGTCGCATGCGCGGGTCGGGCGCGAATTCCTGCCACATCCATTCCCGTTCTTCTTCCGTGACCATCTCCAGGGTGAGCTCATCGTGGTTGCGCAGGAACATGCACCACTGGTTGGTTTCGGTTAGTGCAGGCGTACGTCCCATGATCCAGACGAGCTGCGTGCGGTGTTCCTTGCGGATGGACATGAAAATGCGCGGCATAATTGGGAAGTGAAAGCCCATATGGAATTCATCGCCGCCATCTCCGAAATAGGGGATGATATCTTCGGGCCACTGGTTGGCCTCTGCCAGCAAAATGCGGCCCGGGTAACGTTCGTTGATAAACTTACGGATTTCCTTCAAGTATGCGTGTGTCTCGGGGAGGTTTTCACAACCGGTGCCTTCCCGTTCGAACAGGTACGGGACTGCATCCGCGCGAAAGCCGTCTACCCCCAGGTCCAACCAGAAACTCATGACTTTTAACATTTCTGCCTGAACTGCCGGGTTATCGTAATTGAGATCGGGTTGGGAGGCGTAAAAGCGGTGCCAGTAGTATTGTTCGGATTTTTTATCCCAGCCCCAGTTCGACTCTTCGGTATCCAGGAAGATGATACGGGCATCCCGGTATTTCAGGCTGCTGTCGCTCCAGACATAGTAATCACGAAAGATGGAATTGCGGTTGGCGCGGGCTGCCCGGAACCAGGGATGCATGTTCGAAGTGTGGTTGAGCACCAGATCCATGATGACGCGCAATCCCCTTTTGTGGGCTTCCTCGAGCAGCTCTTCGAAATCGTCCAGTGTCCCGTAGGTTGGATGGACATCGTAGAAATTCGAAATATCATAGCCATCGTCTTTGAGCGGGGACGGGTAAATCGGCAGCAGCCACAGGCAATCGACCCCCAGTTCCTTCACATAATCCAGTTTTTCGATCATTCCGCGCAGATCGCCATGGCCATCGTTGTCGCTGTCATGGAATGCGCGTACATATACTTCATAGAAAACGGCGTCTTTATACCAAAGTGTGTGATCCATAAGTCAAAAGTATCAGTTGTACCCTTTCATAATATATTTTCAGTTAGCTCGAATAAAATCTTCGGGATGGTGATTATACGTTACTACCTATACTGTTTATTATAAACTTGCCCGGATTGCGAGGTCGATAAAAACAGCGGCGCTCCAGGCAAACATCGGCGCAGCGGTTATGGGCGGCTGACCCGTTTCGGGATTGTAATACTCATAAATACCGTTGGTGTTCATGATCAATTTTAATGTTGCATCACGCAATTCCGTGGCAGCGCCTTGCAAATCTGTTACCGTGAGCGCCTCGATGAAAAAATAATTGATGTTTGCCCAGATTGGCCCCCGCCACATCCTCTCAGGGGAATATTTTGGATCGTTCCGGGCCACCGTCGGCAACATCCGTTCGCCCCAAAACTCATCCGGGTTTCTCAAGTGCTCCAGGAGGCGATTCTTGATCTCGGGGGGCAGATCCCCGGTCCATAAGGGATATAGATTGAACGGTGTCAGCACGGGGACAGGTTTTCCGTTGTGCAGCGCGCGAAAGACACCAGACTCCTCATCCCAGAGTTTTTCGACCATCAGCCTGACGAGTTCCTCGCTCCGCGCTTTCCATCGGGCTGCTTCCGTTTCCAAACCGAGCGCCGCCGCGATCTGCGCAAGCGCTTTCATCTGGAGGCAGAGATAGGTGTTCAGATCAGGCGAAACGACCGGCATGCCCTCGTCCCAGAGCGGGTTATCGTCCAGGCCGGAAGAGTAGGGATGGTTGTACTGCGCCAGTCCATGAATGCCCTCCTCGCTCTGATCGAACCACCAGGCGTTCCAACGCGTAAGCGGGAGATAGATCTCTCTCAGGAAATCGAGATCGGGGGCAGTCTGGTGGATCTTTAACGCCGCCCAGGCCAATATGGGGGGTTTCGTGACCCTGGCGTGGATCGGGTGATCGATCTCCGTCACCACGCCTTCGTCAAAAACGACATCCGGCAGCATGCCATCCGGCAGCTGGTGTTCTAAAAACACCCGGATTTGATCTCGCGCCAGTTGCGGATCGATATGGCGGAGCGCAATCGCATGCAGGGCACTATCCCACAGCCAAAGGCCGATATATTTTGCCTTGGTCGGCATGGCAGCTTCATATTTTATGTGTCCAAGTGGGCTGACCATGTTGTTGGCCAATACCCACCAGGCGTAGGCATAGCTCCCCCGGTATTGTTCCGCTACCGGGGGGGCCTTCTCGAACCAGGCCTGCCAGCGCGCAAGCGCAGCAGCCCGGATGGATGAGAAAGGCGCGATGCCATTCTTTGTGCCTACTACCTCACTGATGCGCAGCTGAAGCGTACAATCTTCATTGCTGCGCACCAGGATTTCGACGATCTCTCCGCCGTTTGTGGGCGTGGTCTTATTTTTGACGAAGACCCCGTTGGTTGCATAGGAGGCAATCCGGACCGGATGCGATTCTCCGCTCGACTCGGTCACCCGGTAACGCTCGGTTTCGACTATAAACTTGATCCCGGTGGTGGAATCGGCCGGCAGCCCAAACGCCAGCGTGGACTCATCCTGGAAGGCGAGCTCGAATGTTCCGACATTTGTTTTAAGTTCAAGCAGCGCTGGAGAAGTGTCAAGGCTGAAGCCGAGCACCTCCCCGTCGGGGCCGAGCAGGCATAGATCCCGGATGAACGGAGGGCGCTGGACGTGCGCCTCCAGGGCCGGGTCGAGACTCGCCAGTCGTTCCGCCAGTTTAAGGTACAACCGGCTTTCATCTTTATGCTTAAAGATCAGCAACCGCGAACCGCGGTCACTGAAGGGAACCTGAGTGATGTCGATCTTGTTGCGTAGCAGGTTGTACATATTTGGTTATTGTGAAATTCTAACCTTTGACCGCACCAGCCAGCATACCGCGTACGAAGTATCGCTGCAAGGAGAAGAATACGATCATGGGGAGCAGCATCGAAAGGAACGCGGCGGCCGTTAACACTTGCCAGCCCGATCCGAGCGAGGTGACCATGTTGCTGATCTGGTAAGTCATGACCGGCGTGGTGCCGCCCAGGAACACCAGCGCAACCAGCAGGTCATTCCAGACCCACAGGAATTGGAAAATACCCAACGAAGCGATGGCCGGCATTGCAAGCGGGATCACCAACTGGCGAAAGGCCGTCCAATGGGATGCGCCGTCCAGATAAGCCGACTCGAACAGGTCGCGCGGCAATGTTCCCAGGAAGTTGCGCATCAAGTAGATCGCGTAAGGCATGCCAAACCCGGTATGGAAAAGCCATACGCCAAGGAATGTGCCATTCAACCCGACCTGGGCATAGAAGCGCGAAATTGGCACCAGGGTCATTTGCAGCGGGACAACTTGCAAACCGACCAGGAGCGCAAAGAGCACAAAGCGTCCTTTGAAATCCAGCCAGGCAAACGCATACCCGGCAAAGGCGGCGAACAGGATCGGCAAGATGGTGGCTGGGATAGTGAGAATCAAGCTGTTCAGGAAAGCTCGACCCATCCCGCGTGGATTGAGCAAGTCGCTTGTATTGCAGTTGATGTCCGGCGGTTGTGTCCCTGCAGCGCAGTCGGCCGTATAGGTGCTCCTCCCGCGATAACCCACCAGCGCATCGATATAGTTGTTGAAGGTGAATTGTGATGACGCATCAATTTCCGAAAGTTGCCTGAGGTAGACTGCAATGTCGGCTGCTTCCTGCGCACTTGGAAGGGGAATATCGCCCATGTGCGGTTGTCCATTGATATCCTGGCGGAGTGCTGCAAGTAACTGCAAAGAGCGTGGGTACTGGCCGACCAACTCAGGGTTAGACAAATCGGCCTCAGGCAGGGTGGCCCCATCCGCACCATGGCAGGATGCGCAATATTGTGAATACGGCGCTGCACCGGGTGGTGGGGAGAGAACAGTCCACCAGCCGGTATTGCCTACCGCCTGGGGTGGGCGCAGCGACGTGATCAATAAGCCCACGGTAGGGATGATCCAAACGGCCATCGTAAAGAGGATGATCACGTGCGTTGGCAGTTTATCGAAGAATTTGTTGATTTTATCCCTGTTCATCGCATTTCCTCCTGTGCCAGGAAGCGTCTGACGTTGTAGTAGATGAATGGAATGATAGCCAGTACGAGAATCACTGCCACTGCGGTACCCCGGCCAACATTAAAGTTCTTATACATTTCGGTGTACATCCGGTTGGCGATCACGTCCGTCTGGTAATTGCCGCCGGTCATCACGTATACAAGATCGAACAGTTTCAGCACATTGATTACCATGGTAGTGACCACAACTGTAATGGTTGGCAGGATGATGGGCACCATAATCCTCCAGAAAACGGTCCATTCTGTAGCACCGTCTACCCGGGCAGCCTCGATGATTTCATCCGGAACGGATTTAAGCGCAGCGGCCAGGATCGTCATACAAAAGCCTGACCAGATCCAGATGCCCACGATAATGATCATAAAGGTGTTGATCGGGGTAGTGGAAAGCCAGGCAACCGGCCGGCCGCCCAGCGATGTGATGATTGCGTTCAACAGGCCGATTTGTGTTTGCTGGGTACCATAGTCATAGACAAACTTCCAGATAACGCCGGCACCGACAAACGATATAGCCATGGGCATGAAAAGGACGGCTTTGGCCAATGCCTCATATTTCACCCGATCTGCTAAGACCGCAAACCCCAGCCCAATAGAGACCGTTCCACCCACCATAACGATAATCCACTTGATGGTGTTACCGTAGGATGAGCTCCAAAACGAACGCCAGAGAGCTTGTGGCGAGCTGGTGTTGAACTCGGCTGTAAGCGCGTAACGATAGTTTTCGAATATCCCCCAACATGGCCGGCCTTCCTGGCAGGTGGTCGCGGCTGAGGCGGTACCGTTTCGGTTGCTGAAACTCAGGCTGATGGTGTTGATCATCGGGTAGACAATAAAAAATGACATCACCACCAGGGCTGGCAGGAGATACAGCCAGGGAGCCAGCCTGCCCTGCTTCATGATCTGAGGGACCTGAGGTGAGGTGGACGTTTTTACCGGTCTGATCCTTGCACCTACTTCGGCCGGTTTCACACTCTTGGAAACATCCTGCGGTGTGGCCATCTTATCCTCCTTCGTAACAAGTATGAAGAGAGCCAAAAAACGACATCACCACCTCATCGCTTGAATATTCTGCGATGTCATGGGATTCTTCTGAAAAGATTGGGGACGTCTCGATTGAGACGTCCCCAATTTAGTAGTGAGTTATGGGTTCAATCCTGTAGTTTGAGCAGCAGCGAGATCGGATAATATGGCATCCAGATCACCGCCATTGACGTATTCTGTAACACCTGTGAACTCAGCCGAGCCAAAACCGCCGGGGATTGTATCACCCATGTCAGTCGTGAAGCCCTGGGTAGCGGCAATTGCATCACCCAGCTTCTGGAGCGCCGGATCGGTGTAGTTGCCAGATGCGCCCATGTTCGGTGAGAGACCAAAGGTAGCGGCAGCCCAATTCGCGCCTCCCTCTGCAGAGGAAAGGTAAGCAACCAGTGCTTGGACCGCTGGCGTATCATTAAAGGCCATCATTGGTTCCACGGAGCCCTGCAATCCCTGGATACCGGGCACGACAAAGAAGTCATAGTCGCTGCCCTGTTGAAGGTCGGGGAACTGCGATGCAACTTCGCCTCCGGCAAAGCCCGATTGCTTGACCATCATGGCTTCCGGCGGGTCAGAGAATGGTTTGTTAATGGCTTCCAGGAAGGGGGTTGAAAGCGTGCCCTGCGCGCCGCCTACTGTATAAGTATCACTTGTGGCCCAGGCACCATACGTCTCATAGGCCTGCCTGACACCGGCGTCATCGTAGGAAACGCTGCCATCCATGATGCCATTTACAAAGTCAGGACCCTGTTGCACCAACATAATGTCCTGAATAAAGTCGGTCCCGGTCCAGCCGGTGGCATCGCCAGACTCGAAGCCCATGCTCCAAGGTACGTTGCCATCAGCAACCATTTGCTCGACCAGCGCATCCAGCTCATCCCAGGTAGTGGGAACCGTATAACCGAGGGCATCGAAGTTGACAGGACTATACCAGATGATAGACTTGACGTCGGCCTTGATCGGCAGACCCAGCCACTGGCCATCGATTGTCATTGGATCCAGGAAGAATTCACCATAGTTCGATCGGTCAGCGCCAAGAGCATCCATTGGCTGTAGCTGATCCTGATACTGGACGAGTTGAGACACCTGCCAGAAGGCCACATCCGGCGGTGTGCCGGCCTGGACGCGTGTATCCAGCAAAGCCTGGTCGCGTGAGGACTCCGGCCTGAGGACAATACCGCAGGCGTCAATGAGGGGCTGCAGCACCTGATTGAGCGCCTCTTCCTCTACACCGGACCACTGGTATAACATGCTGATCTCATCACCAGCCGCAGCGCCCTTACAATCGATTTCACCTGCAACGGGACCTTCTGCCGTTTCTGTCATGGCCGGTTCTTCGGTCATGGGCTCTTCAGTCATTGCCGGTTCTGTAGGCACGGCCGGGGCACTGGTCGGCGCCTCGGTAGCCTGGGGACCGCACGCAACGATCATCATCGAAGCGACGATTACCAGGGTCAAAATTGACCAAAACTTACGGGTTGTTTTCATTTTTCTCCTCTCAAAAACAGTTGGTTAAGACTAGGTTCGCAAAGTAAAGCTATTTGTTGCGGAAATCACCTCCTTCCAAATTCAGTGATTAGAACTACAACTTGCGGCATGACTTACGCACAACAAGTTCAGTATCCAGGACCAGGTTCTTGTCAACCGGGTCAGATCCTCGCATCAAATCCAATAAAAGCAAACAAGCTCTCGATGCCAACTCCCGGGCTGGCAAACGGACGGTTGTCAGGGGCGGGTCCGAATATTGAGCCCATGGAATGTCATCGAATCCCATAATCGAAATATCATCCGGGATCCGCAGGCCAGCCTCGCGAAGCGCAGCTTTTGCGCCCATGGCGACATTATCACTGGCCACAAAAACGGCCGTAAATTCTCTTCCAGATGTGAACAGAGATTTCATACGATCGAAACCACTTTGTGGATCAAAATCCGCATACCGGATCATCTCATCCTCAGGAGCAATCCCAGATGCAACCAAAGCATCTTTATAACCGAGCACTCTTTCATGAGCAGAACTGAAAGAGGCGGGTGCATTGGAGATACAGGCAATCCGGGTATGGCCTATATCAATCAGATATTGAGTAGCTTTCCTGGCAGCCAGTTGGTTGTCGACATCAACGGAATAAAGGTTGGAATCTGCTAATTTCCCCATTACTACAGTGAAAGTATCTATCTCTTCCAACCGTCTTAAGGCTGTATCATCGATACGAGGTGTTAATAATATCATACCATCAATGTGTTTTGCGCGTACAAGTTCAAGATATTCTCGATCTTGATGTTCTGGCTCAACCGATTCGATCAAGAGGCGAAATTGATGTCCTTTGACAACCTCCAAAAGTCCGCTGAGTATTTGGGGCAAGAATGGATCCGAGGCTATATGATGTGGGCTGCGGGTCATTACCAGTCCAATGGCTTTTGCGCGACGGGTAGCCAGGGCTTGAGCGGTTGCATTGGGAATATAACCAAGTTTTTCAGCCGCATGGCGAACTCTTTGGCGGGTCTGCTCGGTGATTTTGAACCCTTTCACATCGTTCAATACGAGAGAGACCGTAGTCCTCGAGACGCCTGCCAAATCCGCTACATCCTGGCTGGTTACCCGTTTTTTCGGCATGTGCAAGCTTCAATCCATTTCCTCATCTATTAACTCGTGTTACTAACACGTGTTAATAGTGTAGCAAAAATAAATTCCGTTGTCAATACTTTGCAACAAAATTTTAAAAAAACACCTGGACCGGCCAAAACGAATTGATCCCCATATTCAGAATACGGTTCTTTGGGAATTTCCGTAGCAAATCCGGACCTTTTCACAGCAAATCCTGGAGAGCCCAGAATACTTTGTAAGGTGGGTGGTGTAAAATAACTCCTATGGATCTTTTGCCCCCTCCAAACACTCCCGTCGTTGTTATGGCTTGCCGCGTATTTCAAAACTGGCTGGAACACCTGCTGCCAGAAGGATTGACCGAGAGTATCACCTTCTTCGATTATGCCCTGCACCGCGTTCCCAAAAATCTGCGCAAGACGATCCAGGAGGCCATCGACAGCATCGAGCAGCCCAGTCTGATCGTACTGGGATACGGCTTGTGCGGAAATGGCCTGAAAGATATCCAGGCTGGCAAACATACCCTGCTCATCCCGCGCACGGACGACTGCATCGCCATCATCCTGGGCTCCTATCAAGCTTATCGCCGTGAATTTGACAGTGAACCGGCCACCTATTACCTCTCCAAAGGCTGGCTGGAGGGCGGCAGTACGCCACTGCAAGAGCATCAAGAACTGATCGAAAAATACGGCCAGAAAAAAGCCGACTGGTTGATGGAAACCCAGTACCATAACTACAAACGCCTGGCATTGATCGTCCAAAATGCACAGGATCTGGAGACCTACCGTCCCGCCGCGCAGGAGGTGGCGCGCTATTGCGAACGCTGGGGAGTACGTTACGAAGAGATCCTCGGTACCGACGTCATGTTGAGACGCTTAATTGAAATCGCCGCCGGTCTGGACCAGGTCGATGAAGATTTCCTGGTGGTTCCGCCCGGCGGCGTGCTTACGCAAACCCAATTTTTCCGCTGACCTTTCGCGCTTCAGACCCGCTTTTCTCTTGCTTCCGCTTCAGCAAGGATTGCCTCGATCCTGGCCTCCGCCTCCTCCTGCAACGGTGCAGGCTGGTGGGTTTCCAGGATCCTATTTACCTTGGCTGCGACCAGTTCTTCGCTGGTGAGGCTCCCCTTCCCCATCCAGATATTATACGGATTCCGGTCCAGCACGGTCGGCACCCAGGCTTCCCGCCGGCACAGCGAGGCGGACTCCGCCTGGTTGATGAACGTCCCGCCAGGGCCGACCTTCTCGATCAGGTCCAGCATAATGGTTTTAGTATTCACTTCCACCCCGCGCATGACCCGCGCCGCCATGCCGATGATCTCATCCACCAGCACCAGATAAGAAAGCGAGCCGATGTCGGCACAGTCGAGGAAACCGATATCGTGGACGAGCGATGCGCCGCTGAGGGCCGAGAGCATCACCTGCAGCGCGGCCTCTGCTCCGGCCTGGGCATCCACGCGCTTGGCTTCGGACGCGCCCGCTGTGCCCATGAAAGGCAACTCCAGAAAACGGGCCAGATCCACGCAAGCGGCGGTGTGCAGGCTAGCTTCCGGCGAACCATAGGAAGGGCGCGCCGTGCGCAGGTCCATCATGGATGGCAGGCCGCCAATGGCCATAGCCGCGCCGGGGACATGGAGTTGCACAACGGTCAAGGCCGCCAGCGCGCTGGCCAAGTGCAGGACCAGAGCCGAAGCACCCGTGAACGGCGACTCCAGCCCGACTGTCGGACCGCCCAGGCACACAACCGGGATACCGCGCTCGGCGGCCTGCATCATGTTCGCCAACGGACCATCCGCCAGCTTGAGCGGGGACTCGTAGGTGGTGAAGTAGGCAAAGATGGGTTTCTCGCGCAGGGTTTCTTCGCCCCCAGCCACGGCCACAGCCATCTCGTAAATATCCCTAAATGTTTCAGGGGTGTTAGCCCAGGCCACGATCGGCTTGGATGAATTCGCCAGTTCTTCGGCAAACTCATAAACCGGTGCCAGCGCCGGGGTGACATCATCGAACAGGCTCAGGCCCATGATGTAGTCGATATTGGGCAGCGCATCACAGACTTTTGCAACCATGCCCGCATCACCGCGCCGGGCCTTGCGGCGTTCGCCTGTTTTAGGATCGATGAAGTAGGTGCAGGTCGGGCCAGGCCCGAAGTGGACCCGGTCAAGGGCCACGCGCATCTCGTGTTTCCCGTCCCGCCCCCAGATGGTAAATTCATGCGGCGTAGAGGCAACGGCCTGCTTCACTAATTTTGCCGGGATGCGGGAGATATGACCGTCCACGCGGGCGCCCTTGGCAACCAGCAAATCTCGAGCGGCGGCGTTGTGCACCTGGATGCCAACGCGTTCCAGGCATTCCAGCGCCGCGCTATATAGTTCCCGGCACTGGTCATCGGATAGCACCCGGAATTGGGGGGTGTGGAGTTCGAGAGAGTTTGAAATAATCATCGTTGAATTGCTCCGTAAAGAATCCTCACCGCAGAGCACACGGAGTTCACAGAGATGTATTAAAAATTCTCTGTGGTCTCCGTGATCTCCGTGGTAAAACTAAACGTGTCCGTAGTAATCCCGGTGGACCACGACCGAATATGCAAAGTCCATCAGCGTGCCCCAGCTGAAGATCGGGATGCCGATCTCGCGTTGTAGGGCGCGCGCAAATGGCGGGAAACCGGTGCATTCCAGCACCATCGCGCCCATTTTGGGATGCTGCTTATAAAACTCGACCGCCACAGACAGGAACTCGGCTTCCGCTTTAGTGTAGTTCGCGGCCGGGGGGTTGCTGCGCAAGCCCGCGGTCCAGAGATGATCGAATTCAACACAGCGCCCGTCGTCCATTGCGCCGCCGATCACGCAGTTCGATCCCAAACGGATTCCCACCGATTCCAGGTGATGGTCCGTCAGGTATTGCGAGTTGGCCATCAGAATCCCCACGGTATAGTTGTTGCCCACCACCTGTTGGGCCAGCGGCACCTGGAGCAGGCTGGACATGAAGACCGGCACTTTCACGCTGGCTGCCACCTCGCGCTGGAAATAGGCAAAATAGCCGCATTCAGCCACGATAGCCCGGCAGCCCAGCTTTTCCAGCTTTTGGGCTGCCCTGATGATCGGCGGCAGGCACATGATCTTGTTGTCGTCCACCACCAGCTTTTTGATATCCACGCCCAAAATGACTTCGTACTGGATCGGGAACGGGTAAGCGCTGGCGTTGCGCACGTCGCCGGGAAAACCCGGATATACATCTTCGAGCAGCATTACACCCAGCCCCATGCCGTAGGCCATCTGCCCCGGCCGCGCTTGAATACGCTCGATGCCCATATCTCTCATGGTAGTTCTCCCTGTAAAATTTTTATTAGGCGGTCCGAAGCGATATTGCCGCCCGATATCACACAAACCACGTTCCTGCCTGTTGGCTGTGCCAGCGCCGCAGCCAGCGCCACCGCCCCGGCCCCCTCGGCAATGATGTGATGGCGTTCAGCCAGAAGACGGATAGCCTCGGCAACCTGAGTCAATTCAACGATACGCGAGCCGTCCAGCAGATGACTTGCCAGCGGCCACATCCGAGGGAAGACGAACGGCGCGCCCATCCCGCTGACGAAGCTGGACTGATACGGGACCTGGACCGGTTTCCCGGCGGCAAGCGATCTTGTTAGAGGAGCCGCGGTCGCTACCTCCACCGCCTCCACACGCACCCCGGGCTTGCTGGCCCTTATCGCAGCGGCAATTCCGCAGCTCAAACCACCCCCGCCGTACGGGACCAGAACCGTGTCCACGTCTGGCAGGTCTTCCAGGATTTCCAGACCAATCGTACCGTTGCCGGCCAAGACAGCCTCGTCCGCAAAGGGATGGATGAGCGATCCCCGCATGCCCGGGCTCCTACCCTCGCGCTGGATGGACTGGTACTCGGCAAATGGCACTTTGACGATTTGCGCACCCAGCCGCTCGATAGCCTTGACCTTCACCTGCGGCGCATCGTCGGGGACAATTACCGTGCAGGCCACACCCAGTCTTTGGGCATACCAGGCCAGCGCCTGCCCCATGTTACCGGCTGAGGCCGTCCACACACCGTCTTTGAGCTTGGACAGTTCCGCCGAGAGCAGCGCATTTCCCGCCCCGCGCACTTTGAACGAGCCGGTGGGTTGGAGGGATTCGAGTTTTAAATAGATTTCCGGTGTAGTAACGGTTGTAGTAACGACTTCAGTCGTTACTTTTTCCAAACGACTGAAGTCGTTACTACGAGCTTCAAACCGTACCAGCGGCGTGCGCAGTATGGTCCCTGCCAGGCGCTGGCGGGCGGATTGGATGGCTTCACGGGTGGGAACGTTCAGGGTTGTCATCAGGGTTAATCCGCTAATCCTCGCTAATTTACGCCAATTAGAACCTTCGCGAGGATTGGCGCAGATTTGCGGATAAAAAATCAAGGGAGATGCAAATTCTTTGCCGCCACAAAAGACAAGCCGCGCTCGGTCAGTGCACGGGCAGTCAGGTTTAACGAATCGAATTTATCGTGGAAGTTAAGCGTCAGATTGTCCCAATCGCCGGAAGCCAGGATTTCATCCTTTGCGCGGAAGTAATCCATAATTTCAGAAGGGTGCTGCCGAACGGCCTCCACGCATGGCTCGCCGCCTTCATGCTTGGCAGAAATATTGGGCACCGTTTCCGCCAGCGCCAGCACTTCCTCCCTGCGCAGGTAGGGTTGGAGGACAAGATCCTTCCACGTTTCGGTGACGTGATGTTCGAAGCGCACCAGGTCTTCCAAGCCCAGCGATTTACGGAACTTGGCGCTGACTTCAATGGTCTCGTTGGTGACCGAGTTGCTCCAGTTGAGGCCCACCAACGGCGTCGAGCCACCCTCACGGGCGAAAAGGCGCGCCGCCAGCAGTGTCCACAGGGCGTTGTAGGGATTGTCATTGCCCAGCGTGACCGAAATCTTGAACTCGATATCCACGCCGATGCGGTGCAGCAGGTATCCCAGCAGCACCGTGCCGTTGTTGACATTGAGCACCTGGCGCACACCGTAGTTGGTGTAAAAATAAAGATATTCATCCAACCACTTGAGCGCGTACTCGTTCGGCTGCCCCACCCCGCCGTAATAGCCGATCAATGTATCCTCGCCGCCCAAGTGGATGTTCGCGCCATCCGAGCCGCGCGTGTCGAGCTGCTCCACGTAGCTCGCGCCGATAATCTGCATGGCAGCCGCAAAGGCTGCCAGGTCACCGTCGGCTTCCTGTTCCTTCATATTGCGCACCCGGATGAAACGGGCGGGTATGATCTCGCCATTTTCAACGGCGCGGCGGGCGATGTCCATCAGCCAGGGAAAGTACTGGCAGGCGCTGATCTCCAGCGTGACCGGCGTCTCTTCCTTGAAAGTCATCGCGTCCGCTTTGGAACCCAGAATCTTGCAACGATAATTGGATACACGAATGAAGGTGCCGCGTTCGACTTGTTGGTGCAGCCAGGACAGGTCCTCCAGATATTCCGGGCAGAGACGCCTAACCTGAGCCTCCAGGCTGGACAATTTGCCTGCTTCCGCTGCTTTGGCATTGATCTCGTCCGGAGCGCCGTACTGCATGACAACGTCCAAAAACGCGTTGATAACCCCCTGGTCAGGGTTGAAGATGGCTTCGTTGATTTCGTCGATGCGGCTGGATGAGATACGCATTTTTTGGATCAATTCTTCTCGTAAGATCATATTGGCTCGACCTTATGTGCGTCGCACCTGGTTTAACGGGATTGTCTGAATCTTAAGCTGTGTCCGATTAATAGAATAATCTGGATGGGCAGGTGCGACGCACCCTGCTAATCTCCTGCAAACGCCACAACATCGATCTCGATCAGAATTCCGGGCAGGATGCTGCCCACAGTGGTGCGCACAGGCTTAGGGTCCGGGAAGAAGCGGGCATAGGTCTCGTTGAAGCGTGGGAACAGGCTCAAGTCGCTGAGATGGACGGTGGTCTTGACCACATTCTCCATCCTCAACCCGGCTGCTTCGAGAATAGCTTTGATATTTTCGAGGGTCTGGTCCGTCTGTTCTTCGATGGTCTCGCCGACCACTTGTCTGGTGGACGGGTGCACAGGGCCCATTCCGGCTGTGTAGACGAAATCGCCCACACGCAGGGCCTGTGAGTATGCGCCGCCGGGAGCCGGGGCGTTGGGAGTTTGGATTTGATGTTTGGGCATAGTATTTAGAAAGGTGACTGTCAACTAAAAATTTAAATCTTAGATAGCGCCTGGTCGAGATCGGCGATCAGATCGTCCGGGTCTTCGAGCCCAACCGAAAGTCGGATCAGGCCGTCGTCGATGCCGGCGATGTCACATTCTTCCTGGGTCATATGCTCGTGCGTGATAGTGCGCGGGTGCATGCAGATGGTGCGGCTCGTGCCAAAGGTAACCGCATGAATGACCAGCTTGAAGCTGTCGGACATGGTGCGGGCGCTGGGGATCCCGCCCTGGACTACGAAGGACAGCATACCGCCGCCGGTCTTCATCTGCTTGCGGGAGAGTTCATACTGGGGGTGGGAGGTCAGGCCAGGATAGTTGACGTGCCTGACCCTGGGATGCGCGGACAGGTACTCGGCAATCTTCTGGGCATTGGAAGCATGCTTATCCATGCGCAGGGACAGGGTTTCGAGGTACTGAAGCGTCAGCCATGAATCAAAGGGCTGCATGATGGAGCCAACGAATTCGGTCGTGTTCCAGCGGATATCTTCGGTGAGATCGAGCGGCCCGACAATGGCGCCGCCCAGGACGGTGGCGTTGCCCGCCATGAACTTGGTGATGCTGAGCAGGACAATGTCCGCGCCAAAATCCATCGGGCGCTGGAGGGCGGCGGTGGCGGTGGTGTTATCCACCATCAGCGGCAAGCCACGGGAATGGGCTACTTCCGCTACTGCTTTGATGTCGGTCACGAACAGGGTCGGGTTGGAAGGCGTCTCCACCCAGACCAGTTTGGTCTTCTCGTTAATGGCCGCATCCCAGGATTTCGGGTCACAGGCATCCTTGACAAAGTGGAAGTTCACACCGCAGCGCTCAGGGAAAATAGTAGCAGCCTGTTTATAGCCTTCACCAAAGGTATTGAGCGATGTGACGATATTGTCACCGGGGCGGGCAATGGTGAAGATCAGGTTGAAAAGCGCTTGGGAGCCGGAGCCGGCGGTCACAGCCGCTTCCCCGCCTTCGAGCGTGGCAATGCGCTGCTCGAGCAGGTCAGCAGTGGGGGTTTTCGTCCGCCCGTAGACCGGATAGGGTATCTCATCGAAGTTCTTATAGGGATATGTCATCGAAGGGACGATGGGCGGTACGAAGGCTCGAAAGCGCTCCATGTCTCCATCGGGACGGAACCCGGCGTGCAGGGAATTGGTGTCGAAGCCGAGATCGTCACCGGAACGGGGGGGACGTTTGAAGTTCGGATCGAATTGCCAGGGATCGCGCATAAAAAACTGTTTTTCGTCGGACATGGCGGGGTTACCTTCCAGGTAAGATGATTTCTCCCGTAGGTCACGCTAAAAGCGTGACTATCACACGATATTGTCGGGCTGCAGGCCCGACCTACGGGGTTCCAATTAGAGTTTGTTCAACTCTTGTGGTGGTAAGTGACAGTAGATCAGGTGTCCGCCCCCCATATCTTGCCTGGGCGGTTCTTCTTTTTCGCAAATTTCGCCGATCTTGAATGGGCAACGTGTGTTGAAGCGGCAGCCGCTGGGCGGGTTGACGGCGCTGGGGACGCGCCCGTGCAGGCGCACGCCGGTCTGTTCCAGGGTTGGGTCCGGGCGAGGGACAGCAGCCAGCAGCGCGGCCGTATAGGGGTGGCTGGGCGAGCTGTAAATCGATTCGCACGGACCGATCTCGCACAGGCGGCCAAGATACATAACGGCCACATCGTCTGAGAAGAAGCGCACCGAGCTCAAGTCGTGCGAGATCAGGATCATGGTTGTGTTCTGCTGCTTCTGTATTTCCAGCAGCAGGTTGAGCACCGCCGCCTGGACGGAGACATCCAATGCGGAGACAGGCTCGTCACAGATGACTGCCGCAGGGTTGGAAGCAATGGCGCGGGCAATGCCAACACGCTGCTTCTCACCGCCGCTTAGCTGGCGCGGCAGGCGGTGGTAGTAATTCTCGCCCAGCTTGACGGCCCTGAGCAAACGCACCACTTCATCATATTCCTGGTCGCGGGGAACGGTGTTGAAGCGCCGCAGCGACAGGGCAATCTGGTCGCCGATGCTATAAGATGGGTTGAGCACACCGTTGGGATCCTGGAAGACCATTTGCAGGTCGCGGATGGTCTGGCTGCCACGCTTGTTGATGGGCGAGGAGATATCGGTTTCGAGGAAGTCGATTTTGCCATCGTGCAGGGCTTCCAGCCCGACGATGGCTTTGGCGATGGTGCTCTTGCCGCAGCCGGATTCACCCACCACGCCGAGCGTGCGTCCGCGCTTGATCGTGAAGGAGACATCGTCCACGGCGCGCACGTATTTGCGTTTTTCCAGCCCGAACAGGCCACGCACAGTCTTGAACGGGACCGGGTAATAAACGCGCGCGTCTTTGATGGTCAGCATGATCTCGTCGGTTTCAGCGGGGCGTTCGGGGCAAACACGCTCGGGCTCTTCCATGCGATCATCCCACCTGACGCCTTTTTCCAGCCATTCTTTGGCATAGAAACAGCGCGCCTGGTGACCGGGAACGACTTCATCCAATTTTGGATGCTCAGTGAAACAGTTTTCCCTGGCAAATTCGCAGCGCGGAGAAAAGATGCAGCCTTCCGGCAGATTGTCGGGAGATGGAACGCGCCCATCAATCGGGTGCAGGGTACGGGTCCCCTTGGGTGCGTCCACATCCGGCAGGCAGCGCATCAGCCCCATCGTATAGGGATGCAGCGGTTTGGCGTACAAATCCTTGGTCGAGGCCAGTTCCACGATCTCGCCGGCATACATGACCGCCAGCCGGTCGGAGACGCGCGCCACCACACCCAGGTTGTGGGTGATATAGAGCGTGGCAGTGTTATAGCGCTCCTTAAGTTCGGCGATCAGGTCGAGCACGGCGGCTTCGACGGTCACGTCCAGGGCGGTGGTGGGCTCGTCCATAATGAGCAGGGACGGGTTATTCAACAGCGCCATGGCGATCAACACGCGCTGCTGCTGGCCGCCGGAAAGCTGGTGCGGATACCGGTCCATCACGCCTTCGGGGTCGGGCATATAAACCGACTTCAGCGATTCGAGCGACTTCTCATAGGCAGCTTTCTTGTCCATGTTCTGGTGGACGATCAAGCTTTCGGCCAACTGGTCTTTGATCAACATGGTCGGGTTGAGCGCCGACATAGGCTCCTGGTAGACCATGGAAATATCAGCCCCGCGCAGTTTTCGCAGGTCACTTTCGGGACGGTTGGCCAGGTTCTCGCCCCGGAAGAGAATTTCTCCGTTGGAGACACGGCCGTTGCGCCCCAGAAAGCCGACGATGGAGTAGGCGGCTGTGCTCTTACCGCAACCGGATTCACCGACCAGGCCGACATTTTCACCGGCGTAAATGTCGAAGGTGACATCGCGCACAGCGTTCACGTCACGCTTGCGGGTTTTATAGGTAACAGCCAGGTTTTTTACCGAGAGAATGGGTTGTTCTTGTTCAGTCATGGTCATCTCCGGCTACTGGTAGCGCATGGTCTCTTCACGCAGGCCGTCGGCGAATAGATTCAGGCCGATCACCAGCGTGACGATAGATAGCGTAGCCGAAAGCACCGGCCAGACGTTGGCAAACATGCGCGAGTGGCCTTCCTGCACCATACCGCCCCAATCGGGCGTCGGTGGCGGCAGCCCCAGCCCGAGGAAGCCAAGCGTGCCGATATAGAAAGCGGCGTAGCCAATGCGCAGCAGGAAATCCACAATCAGCGGTCCACGACAGTTCGGCAGGATCTCGCGCAGCATGATCTGGATATCTTTGTCGCCGCGCAGCTTGGCAGCGGCCACGTACTCCCGCGTGCGGATGTCCATCGCCAGGGCGCGGACGAGGCGGGCAATGCCGGGCGCGCCGCCGATGGCAATCGCCACCACTACATTGAACGGTGAAGCGCCAACTGCAGAGATGATGATCATGTACAACAGAATGGTTGGAAAAGCCATGATCGCATCCAGGATGCGCATGACGGTCTCGTCGATCCAGCCACCGTAGTAACCGGATGGGAGCCCCAGCGTGATGCCGACGACAAACGCCACCATCACGGAGAGCGGGCCGAGAGTAAGGATGGTGCGGGCGCCGAAAGCAATGCGGGACCAGACGTCCCGTCCCATGTGGTCAGTCCCCAGAATGTGCGCCCCCGAAGGTCCCTGGTTGATCATCAGGTAATCTTGTTCGAGCGGACCGAATTTGGTCACCAGCGGAGCAAAAACAGCTACGAGCACCCACAGCAGCACCATTACCAAACCAACGATGGCTGTCTTGGAGGCAAAAACCACTGTGAGGCTTTCCCGCAGGCGGGCCATCTGGCGGGCACGAGCAGCGATTCTCAAATTTTTCAGTGTAAGTGTCTGTTCAGCCATGCCTGCCTCTATCTTAAGTATAGCGAATGCGCGGATTGAGATACGAATAAATGATGTCAGCCACAAGCTGCGTACTGACGGCCAGCACGATCAGCACCATGGCGCCGGCTTCGATCGAATATATGTCTTTGTACAGGGCAGCATTCAGGATAAAGTTACCCATGCCCGGGTAACCGAAGACCGATTCGACCACCACCAACCCGCCGATCAACCAGTTGATATGCAGCATGATGACCGTAATCGGCGCCATCATGGCATTGCGCAGCACGTGCGAGAGCACCACCTTGCGATGGCTCAGCCCTTTCAAGATGGCGGTGCGCACGTAAGCGCTGTTCATAACTTCCACCACGCTGGCGCGCGTGATGCGTAGCACGTAACCGATCTCCACCAGGCTGGCGGTCAGCACAGGCATGACCAGCATGCGCGGGTCGTCGAAGATGGCAGTGTCGCTCAAGAAGACCGTGGCGCCCGGCAGCACCTTCAACCAAAGACCCAGAATAATGATGAGGAAGATGCCGGTCGCAAAATCCGGCGAGGCGGCGGTGACCAGGCCGCCCATCGATATGATGCGGTCGATCGGCTTGCCTTCATTCAACCCGGCGATCACGCCCAGGACGATGGCCGTTGGGATCGAAACCAGAAATGCCAGCCCCGCCAACACCGCCGAGTTGAACATCTTGCGCCCGATCACTTCAGAGACCGGTCGCTTATAGCGCAGGGAAATCCCGGCATCGCCGCGCAGCAGGCCGCGGCTGAGAGGCACATAATCAACAGGTGAGTCAGTCGACTGCGTCCAGCCGGAATAACCATAGGTATATTCCGCACCACCCTCGCCCTGGAACCACAGCGCGGCATGGTTGAGATTGTCGAGACCCCAGAAATAGGTACGCCCTTCTTCGTCCACCTTCCAGCCCGCCTCGTCCGGGACCGGGAGCGTGCTCCCGTTTTCCTGGCGGACCAGCTTGATGAGTTGACCATCTACCACATCCCACTGGACCAGGCTGCCGTCCTCGTCAACCGCCCACCATTGTCGGTAATTCTGCTGCGTGCCCTGCGAGATGACAATTTCCCTGACCGGCATACCGATCAACCGGCTGACCTGCCAGTCGGAGCCGAACAGCCAGGAAAAATAACGGGTGATAGCCGGCCGGTCGAGACCCAATTGGTTTTCCATCGAGCGTTCCTGCTCCGGTGTGGCAAATGCGCCCAGGATGTTACGCGCGACATTGCCAGGCGCAATTTCCACCACCGCAAACACGATAATAGAAATCAACAGCATGGAAAGGAGCATGGTCATCAAACGTCGGACGATGTACCGGGCCATCTTTTCTCCTTCAGTGGGTTGAGGAAGTGACTGTCACTTTTCTCAAACTACTTTTTGCTATCAATCCAGGCCTGTTCGCGCTCGATGATCGATTTTAGCTTCTGTTGCACATCTTCCGTCAGCGGCGTGACTTTGTGCGAAGCCAGGATCTTGTCCACCATTTCGGCGGCGCGTCGTTCCATCGTCGTGCCGCCCTTCTTCATCCAGACCGCGTAGGGAGCCTTGTCAGCCAGTTTGGAGTAATACGGTTCTTTGAAGTGCGCCAGCGTATGCGGGTGGTCGAGGTAGTTACCGGTGGGGCCGAGCTCTTCGATCACGTCCAACGCCAGGGTCTCATCGTTGACCGTCACGCCGCGCGTCATGGCGCGGATGAAGCCCAGCCAGTCGTTACACTGTACCATTAACTGCATCGATCCCTGCAAGCCCGAGTCCATAAAGCCGACATCGTGGACGATGTTTGCGCCGTGCAGCAGGGCGGTCATCAGGCTGATCGTGGCTTCGAAGGCGGCCTGCTGGTCGAGCACCTTCGAGTCGGTCGAGCCGCCCAGGCCAAAAACGGGCAGACCGTAATATTTGCCCATCGAAGTGGGCACGCCCTGCTCATCGGCCAGCACGTAATTCCCGACCATAGTCTTCAGGTTGTACGGGCCGCCGTTCCAACCCGGGACAGCGATTGGCGCGCCAGGGCGCACCAGCTGAGAGAGCACGATCCCCAGCAGGATACCGGCATTCATCGAAGCCATCGTCCCAGCGGTGGTGACAGGCGAGTTCACGCCGCCCGCGTTGAGCGGGATCCACAACTGTGGCAGGCCTTTTTCGGCCAGGAACATGTTCTTCTGCAGGGCTTCCTGGTTCATGGTCATGCCGGTGGTGACGTTGATGTAGCAGGTCGCGAAAGGCTTCTGCTGGAAGGCTTCCGCGGAACCGGCCACAGCCTCGCACATCTCGATGGCCGCCACACAGCCCTCGAAGTCAGGGGTGACGAACACGATCGGCTTGGTGGTGTTGTTGAGCATGGCTTCCATCTGGTACCGGTCGTAGATATTCTGGTCCACATCCGCGGGCAGGAAAGCCGACATCACGAAGTCGATCTCGGCCAGGGCATCGAACAGGCGGGCGGCGTTCTTTACGTCTTCCAGCACAGGCCTGCGCCGTTCACCGGTGTGGTGATCGAGGATGTTGAGACAGTCCGAGCCGCCACCGTAATAGGTGTTGTAATCGCGGGCGCGCATGGCCACTTTGCCGTTGCGGTCGTAAAGGGTAATGGTCTTTGGCGCAGTCGCCAGCGCCTTCGCCACCATGTACTCGGGGATGCGCACGCGGATACCATTAGCTCTGGCGCCGCCCGCTACCAGGATTTCAATCGCCTTCTCATCGTGGACGTCGATACCCAGACGTTCCAGGATTTCAAGGCTGGCTTTATGGATCTTATCGCACTCCTCATATCCCATACGAGAGTAATGCGCGCTGGTCATGCTCGTACCGTGAGTTTCGATCATGGGGAAACCTCTTTGCTGGTTGGATTTTAGGGATGCTGGCTGTTGTCACACAGATCAACACAGATTATTTGGGAAATATTAGCCACCGAGACACGGAAACACAGAGAATCCAATGAAAAGATACTCCGTGACTCTGTGACTCTGTGACTCCGTGGCAAATCTCCTGATTTCTTGCTATCAGCTTATCTGTGACTTCCCTGAAAAAAGGGTCGCCTGAATGGTAAAAGTTTAATATAATCGGCAAAACTGCGCGGTAGGACTGAAACATGTACAAGCCGAACAAAAAACATCTGCAACCACTGCTGATCAGTCAAGTGAACGACTTGCCAGAAAAGCATCGTCAACGATTGGAAGAATCCTGGGCAGGGAGCTTTTATCGAGAGTTCTTCTGCCGATTGAAGGAAGATGCCTTTGCGGTGTTATATGCAGAGGTTCCATCGCGGCCCAACACGGCGGTCAATGTGCTGATTGGGCTGGAGACGCTCAAGGCAGGGTTTGGGTGGAGTGACGAAGAATTGTACGATCATTTTATCTTTGATATGCAGATGCGCTATGCCTTAGGTCAGCGGGACTTGAAAGAGGGCAACT
>JAABUE010000160.1 GCA_011389535.1 Anaerolineales bacterium | reverse complement strand
GGTCAGGGCGTGGGCGCCGTTCGCGCCGGTGTCCGAGAGCGCGTACATTTCGTTGGCCGTGATGGTGCCGTCCTTCTTCACCCCGGTTTTCATGCGGACCTTCATCGGGTGCCTTGAGCGGGCCGCGATGAACTCTTCCTCGCGGGTGTACTCGTAGAGCACCGGCCGTCCGGTGGCAATTGTCAGGTGGGCGGCCACGTCTTCCATCAGCACCTCCTGCTTGCCGCCGAAACCGCCGCCGATGCGCGGCTTGATCACCCGGATGCGTTTGACGGGCAGCCCCAGCACAGGAGCCAGCATACGCCGTACGTGGAACGGCACCTGCGTGGACGTGCGGATCACCAGCCGGTCATCCTCGTCCCAATAGGTCACGCTCACGTGCGGCTCGATGTGGGCCTGCTGTACTTTTGGTACAGTGTATTCGGCTTCGAAGATACGGTCAGCCGCGGCAAATCCTTTCTCGACGTCGCCGATATCGATCCGGATCTCGGCAGCCAGGTTGCGGGTCGGGTCTGAATCGGCGAAGTTGACGTATTCGGGCTCATCGTGGATCTGGATCGCGCCCGGTCTCATCGACTCTTCCGGGTCCAGGATCGCCTCCAACGGTTCGTACTCGACCTCGATCTTGCTGACCGCCAAATCGGCGATTTCCGCCGTCTCGGCCGCTACGAAGGCCACGCGGTCGCCTACAAAACGAACCTTGTTATCGAGCGAGAACGTGTCCAGCGGCCCGGGGATGGGGTCAGACTGCCCGGCGGTGGAGTAGACCACGCGCGGGATGTCCTGCCAGGTGAGCACGGCAGCCACTCCCGGGATGGATTTGGCCTCGCTGGAGTCGATGCTCTTGATGCGGGCATGGGCATGTGGCGAGTGCAAAACCTTGGCAACCAGCATGCCGCGCTTCTCGATATCCGCGGCGAAGGCCGGTTTCCCCTGTGCCAGCTTGACGGCGTCCACTTTCTTTTCCGGCTTGCCGACGGTCTGGTAAGGAGAAGTCTGGGGAGCCAGGACGATTTTAGGACGCACGTCGGTCAGTGTCTGGGGGGAATCGGAAGCTGGTAGGTTGGAGATTGGTTCGCCTCCAGAATCCCGAATCTCGAATAACGAATCCCGATTTCCTTCGATTGGTTCAACCATTTCTCCCCTCATCACTGCCGCCGCGCGCAACACTGCCTGCACAGGTTTGATATACCCCGTGCAGCGGCACAGTACGCCCGCAATCGCTTCGCGGACTTCGGCCTCGCTGGGGTTTGCATTATTTTCCAGGAGCGCCTTCGCAGCCAGGATCTGTCCTGGCGTGCAGTACCCGCATTGGATCGCGCCGGTCTCGATAAAGGCTTGCTGAAGCGGGTGCAAGCCCCCGGTCTTCTTCCAACCTTGTTCGGGGTGCTCGCCCAGCCCTTCGATGGTAACGACCTTATGGCCCTCTGTTTGAGCCGCCAGCATCGAGCCGGCGTTGACCGGCCTGCCATCCAGCAGGACCGTGTCCGCGCCGGACAAACCCTGTTCGTCGCCAAACTTCACGCCGTGGAAGCCCAGTCCGCGCAGTGTGGCAAGCAAGGTTTCGCTTGGAGAAATCGTGATTTCGTGTACTTTGCCGTTGATGGTTAGTGTGATGTTCATATGTGCTCCTTATTTACTCTCATCCCTGCCCCTTTGCATCCTCAAAGGGGGCACCTGCAAGGAAGAAGAGAATATTCCTTCAAACTTCCTCTCCCCGTAGGGGACGTGTGCCCGAAAAGGTAGAGGGCAGGGTGAGGGGTTTTCACGGAAATCGCCCCTCACCCTAACCCTGTCCCTGATAGGGAGAGGGGATTCGTAGTATCAACCATGCCTCTTTCGTTTCTCCGGGGCTTCCGATAATTCGCGCATTAGCAAAAACAACGGCAAAGCCAGCGAGAGGCCTACAGCCAGATTAGCGATAACCGCCAGCCACCAATACTTGATCGGGCGTTTGCGAACTTCAAAAAAGATGAACACCCACAGCGCCAGCGACGAGACCATTAAGTCCGCGCTGAGGAAGGAGGCTACCTGCGTTCCGAACATCTCCCTGACGAACAGCCCCATGTCCAGTCCATTTTCGAGCGCGAACGGCACAAAAACAGCCATGGGAATGATCGCGCCAAGGACACACAAAACGATGTAAACGTTCTTTTTCACAGTATTGTCCTCCCGTAGGGGCGGGGTGAACCCGCCCCCGACAACAAAATTACATCACTTTTTTGACATCCAGAAAGCCCGCTTTTTCCTTGTTCGCCTTTTCGATGGCCTCTGCCGAACCCAGCACAACCACCTCGCCGGCTTTATTGAGCTCTGCCAGCACACGCGCGAACTGTTTGAAATCGTTCACATCCGTACTCAAGACCTCCTCACGGATGCGCTGGCGTTCCTCGTCGGTGTAATGGGTCAAATAACGCACCATGGACGTCCAGCCTTTGGCGTCGGGGAGCTGGTAGGCGTCCATGTCCCCGATGGTGCCGATGATGGACTTTTTCAACTCATCGGCGCTCAAGTCGAGGTTCTCGAGAAAGCCAACAGTCTTGTCGTAAGTTTGCAGGGTACCCAGGATGTTTGGGTCGCGGTAGGACAGGAAAGTGAACGTTCCGGAGTTCTTGTCGAAGACGCTAAACCCGCCATAAGCCCCGCCCTGCACGCGGACTTTTTCCCACAGCCAGGTGGTGCCAAGGTAGTTACTGATAACGCTTACCGACCCGTGCGGTTCGTAGCCCAGTGCATACAGGTTGGCGCCTTTGCCCACGTAGTTGACCTGCGCGGGAATGGTGAGAGCTTCGTTCGCCCGTTTTCCTGTTGCGCCGTTGCCCTGTTTGAAGGTCGAGCGGGACAGCGAAGAGCCGGGTAACGCATCCAAAAGGGAGGCAAGCTGGGGGGTAAATGATGCGAAGGAGTCCGCATCCAGCGTAACGTTGGCGATCATGGTAGTGCGATTGATCAGCAGGCGGCGCAGTGTCTCCAGTTTCGCCAGCACAGCCTCCCAATCCTTTTCGACCTCTTCGGCCAGCCGGCGCAGGAAGAAGAGATGTTCCAGGCCATGGATCTGTTCTGAAACCCAATCGGCCTCGCTAAAGCGGGCGCGCAGGCGGTTGTTGACCACGATGTGCCCGCTCGGGACCAGCCCGGCTTCGGCGCGCGCCTTGTCCTCGAGCACGATCTGCTTGAAACGCTCGCGATCCGCCAGTTTGGCAGTTAGCAGCACATCTTTCAGGATGTTGAGCAGTTCGCCCGCCTGCGAAGTGACGGCCTTGCCCCGCAGGAAGAACCATAGCGCGCTCTCGTTACTCTCACGGATGGTGGAGGTGAGCGTCGCCGAGCCTATTCCGCCGGTCTCGCGCCCGATGCGCTGCGTGAGTTGGACGTAATTCTGCGATTCAGTGCCCATTTGCAGCAGCACGCGCCCGAACAACCCCACGAACGGGAGCAGGTCGGCGGGCAGATTGTGCAGGTCGAAACCCAGGTCGAGGTAGACGATGCCATTGGTGAACAGGTCGTGGAATAGCACCTGTGCTCGCTTGTCCGGGGTCTCAGACCCCAGACGAACGATTTCAAGCGGGATGGATTTATTGGTCTTCTCGATATCATCCAGGGATAACGACGGAATGGCCTCCAGTGCTTCGGGAGGATCTGGCGCGTCTTGCAGCGCCTTGAGCTTGCTGGCCGTTTCCATAACCTGCTTTATTTCCGAGCGACTCATTCCAGCCTTCGCCCTGGCAAGTCGTTCCGCTTCGACGGCAGCGATGCGGGCGCCTTCTTCAGGGTCCGGGACCAGCTGCAAGGTGGAGCGGTGCGGATTGTCAAGCAAATATTCTTGGATCAAATCCTCGAAGTAACGTCCCTTAGCAGATTCTTCTTTAATGACCTTTAGCGGCGCTTCGAATGCCAATGCAGTCATTGGGTCGCCGTCGTATACCCATTCCGATAGCGCGGCCAGCATGAGGAACAGGCCGCGCGGGAAGCGTCCGGTGTTCTGCTCGCGCAGCCGGAACTCGATAGTATTAAGCGATGCTGCCACAGTGTCTGGATCAAGGCCGTTTTTGGCCAGCTCGCTGAGGGTGTCCAGAATAAGTTTTTCAACTTTTTCCAGGTTTTCCTGGTGGACACCTTTCAAGCCAGCGGAGAAGGCGGTCTGGCGCAAGTGGTCTTGGTGCCCACCGGTTACATCTTCGCCGAGGCCGGAATCGAGCAGGGCTTTCTTGAGCGGCGAAGCCGGCGTGGACAGCAAGATGTGGGACAGAATATCCAGGCTCAGCCCGGTCTGGATGTCTTCGTGTTCACCCAGCATCCAATTAACCGTGACGTATGCCTTGGCGTCATCCGAGTCGCCTGAATCGTAGGGGATGGTTTTGCGGATGGGCTGCTCGAATCGCGGCTGTAACTGGACTTGTGAGTCAACTTCTTTCCTTTCGAAGTCGTTCAGCCAGGAGTCCAGGATGCGCAGGCGCTCGTCTTCGGGATCATCGCCGTAGAACCAGATGTAAGCGTTGGACGGGTGGTAATAGTTCTCGTGGAAGGCTTTGAACTCTGCATAGGTCAGGTCTGGGATAACGGACGGGTCGCCGCCGGAGTCCAGGCCATAGGCTATGTTTGGAAAAAGGGAAGTGCGCGATTTGTCTTCGAGCAGATCATCGGGCGAGGAATATGCGCCCTTCATCTCGTTGAAAACCACGCCTTTGAATGTCAGCGGCGCATCGGGGTCGTCGATCTCATAATGCCAGCCTTCCTGCTGCAAAATACGTTCCGGGATGAGCGGATAAAAGACCGAGTCCAGGTAAACGTCGATCAGGTTGTAGAAATCCTGCAGGTTCTGGCTGGCGACCGGATAACAGGTTTTGTCGGGATAGGTAAAGGCGTTCAGA
>JAABUE010000159.1 GCA_011389535.1 Anaerolineales bacterium | reverse complement strand
ATCCGGTTTTTTGGGCATGACCTCTAGAATAGCGTGCAAGACGGCTTGCGCCGGCGTCCCACCTACCGCGAACACTGGCCAATCCTCACCCTTGATTTCTAACCTTTCCCTTCTGATGATCCCATCTGACGTAATTGGCAGGCTGCGCCCCATTCCCGAAGACTGATCGCGCGGTGCAACCACGGTGACATAACCCAGCTCTGATAAGGCGGCAGCGGCTGCCCACAAACCTGGCGACTTGATGCCATCATCGTTGGTCAAAAGAATTTGGCATTTAGACACAGGACCTCCCCTAGAATAAATAGAAGCGGGAAAACCCGCTTCTTTGGTGATTGGCGCCCTCGGCGCGACTCGAACACGCGACCTATTGCTCCGCAAGCAAGCGCTCTAATCCACTGAGCTACGAGGGCGTTAGCAGGGATGGATTTTAATGCAGAATCAAAGGCAGGTCAAGTAAAATCCGAAATAGCATCCAGCATAGAACTTGCCCTTGACATTCATCCCCTTTTTGCAGATAATACTCCCCAACATCACAAATGCTTTGACAGAGGAAAGTACCTCAGTGGAAGCCGCCAGAGACGCGAGAGCATTGGCTGAAACTCCCGCCCGGTAGAAGTTGATCGAAGTTCCCTCTCGAGCCGCTTGAGTGAATGGAAACTAGTAGTTCAAGCCGCAGTCCCAGCGTTACAGGGGAGGCTGATGATGGTCAGCGCTAAGTGAGCCACATCCTACGTACATGTTGAAGGAATGGCTAATTTGGGTGGTACCGCGGGACGCATAAGCGCCTCCCGTCCCAATGTGGACGGGAGTTTTTATTTGCGGAGGTAAGCATGTTAGATAGGCTGAAAGATATTGAGAAAACCGGGCTGGCTGCGCTTGAGTCTGTCAAAGACCCGGCTGCGCTGGACATCTGGCGTGTGGCACATTTGGGCCGCAGTTCCCCGCTCATGCAGGTCTTTTCCGGATTGGGGCAACTCTCTAAAGAAGAACGCCCGGCGGTGGGACAGGCTGCCAACCGCGTTAAGGTAGCACTGGAAGCAGCGTTGGCCGAGCGGACGGAAGCTGTCAAGGCAGCGGCGATGGCAAAATCTCTGGAAGAGGAAGAACTGGATGTAACCCTGCCGGGACGCGGCGTACGGCTGGGACGCTTGCATCCGTCTACGCAGCAGTTACGACGTGTGCAGGACATTCTGTCCGATATGGGCTTTCAGGTCTACACCTCCCGCGAAGTGGAAACGGATGAAATCAACTTCCAGGCGCTCAACTTCCCGCCGCATCACCCCGCCCGCGAGATGCAAGACACACTCTATATTGATGCGGGGGAACGCGGAGATAATCCTATCTTACTGCGAACTCAAACATCACCCGGTCAGATCCGTGCCATGCGCGAGTATAGCCAGAAGAATCCTGAGAACCCGCCGCCTATCCGTATCGCAGTGCCGGGGATGTGCTTCCGCAGCGAGCAGATCACAGCCCGTTCCGAAGTGCAATTCAACCAGGTGGAGGGGCTGGCTGTTGGAGAACACATCACCTTCGCCGATCTGAAGGGGACGCTGTCCGATTTCGCCCGGCGCATGTTCGGGCAGAATGTGCGCACCCGTTTCCGCGCCTCCTACTTCCCATTTACAGAGCCAAGCGCCGAGATGGACGTGGAGTGCTTTGTCTGCGGCGGAACGGGCTGCCCGGTTTGCAAACAGTCCGGCTGGCTGGAAATCCTGGGATGCGGCATGGTGCATCCGCTCGTCTTGGAGAACGGCGGCTATGACCCGCGCCGCTACACCGGTTATGCTTTCGGGATGGGACCCGAGCGCCAGTTAATGCTGCGTTACAAAATCGACGACATCCGCTATTTCTGGGGAAACGATATGCGTTTCCTGGAACAGTTCTAAGAGGAGGCTCAAATGAAAGTACCTCTCTCATGGTTACAAGAATTTGTAAATATCGACGGATTATCAGTTGAAGAAATCGCCAAGAAACTGACCCTGGCCGGCCTCGAAGTAGACGAGATCCGTTATGTCGGTTGGCCCATGTCTGAAGATGCATCACAGGGCATGCACTCCAGTATCCGCCACGAATTCAAGACCAGCGGCATCTCCTGGGACAAAGAGAAACTGGTCGTGGCGGAGATCCGCGAGGTATTGCCGCACCCCAACGCCGACCGGTTGGTGCTGTGCGAGCTGTACGATGGCACCGAAGAACAAACTGTGTTGACCGGCGCGCCAAACCTGTTCGAGTACAAAGGCATCGGCAAACTTCCCAGGCCTATCAAGGTGCCGTACGCTAAAGAGGGCGCACAAATCTATGACGGGCACCAGGAAGGCCAGGTGCTGGTCACGCTTAAACGGGCAAAAATCCGCGGCGTTGAGTCTTATTCGATGGTCTGCTCGGAGAAGGAACTGGGCATCTCGGGAGAGCATGAAGGCATTATCATGCTCGACGATGATGCGCCGGTCGGCATGCCGCTCGCCGATTACATGGGCGACGCGGTGCTCGACATCTCCATTTTGCCGAATATGGGGCGCTGCGCCAGCGTCCTGGGGGTTGCGCGGGAGTTGGCGGCGCTGATCGACAGACCGCTGAAAAAGCCCAGAATACAGTATCAGACTGAAGGGAGTCCGATCGGGGAACTGGTCAAGATAGAGATCAGCGATCCGGAGTTAAATCCACGCTTCGTGCTCGGACTGGTCCGTGATATAGAAATCAAGCCGAGTCCCTACTGGGTCCAGCGAAGGCTGCGCCTGGCGGGCATGCGCCCCATCGACTGCATCGTGGACGCGACCAACTATGCCATGCTCGAACTCGGCGAGCCGCTGCACGCCTTCGACTATGACACGCTGGTGAAGCGCGCCGGCGACAAGCCGGTGGTCATTTCTACACGAGCTGCCCGAGACGGGGAAAAGCTGACCACGCTCGATGATGTCAAGCGGACGCTCAACCCGCTCAACGTGCTGGTTTGCGATGAGGCCGGTTCGCTCTCGCTTGCAGGCGTGATGGGCGGCCTTGAATCTGAAGTGACGGAAGAAACCCGCAACGTGCTGCTCGAGGGCGCGGCCTGGAACTTCATCAACATCCGCCGTACAGCTTTCGGGCACAACCTGCATAGCGAGGCTTCCTTCCGTTTCTCGCGCGGCGTGCACCCGGCCCTGGCCAAGCCGGGCGTGCAGCGTGGCCTGGAATACATGGCTGCCTGGTCAGGTGGAAAAGTCGCTCCCGGGCTGGTGGACGAATACCCTTTGCCGCCAAAAGACCCCGTCGTCGAAGTCACCCCACACGACGTCAAACGCCTGCTGGGTATCGAGCTTAGCGCGCAGGAAATCGCAGAAATGCTTGGACGGATCGAATTCGAATGCAAGGTCGAGGGTGAAAAGGTTTTCGCCCAGACCCCGCCCATCCGCATGGACATCGGCGAGGGCGTGGTCGGCCTGGCCGACGTGCTCGAGGAAGTTGCCCGCCTGTACGGCTACGACAATATCCCGGAAACGCGCATGTCCGACGAGCTCCCGCCGCAGGCCGGCAACCCGGTCAACGAGTGGGAAGAACGCCTGCGCGACCAGCTTGTCAACCTGGGCTTACAGGAAGTGGTCAGCTACCGCATGACCTATCCCGAGCGTGAGGCCCGGCTCTCCACCGCTTCCGCAGGGTCTGAGACCCTGCGGGAACAGGATTATGTCCGTGTTGCCAACCCGATCGCGCCTGAAAAGAGCGTGCTGCGCCGCAGCCTGCTCTCCTCGGTGTTGGATGCGCTCGAGCGCAATGTCCATCTGCGCGAGGGACTGGAGCTGTTCGAGATCGGCCCCATCTTCGAGCCGAGCGGAAGCGATTTGCCCACCGAAATAACCAGGCTGGCGATCGCGATGACCGGACAGCGGGAAGAAACAGCCTGGGACGTGAAATCCAGCTCGATGATGGACTTCTACGACATCAAAGGCCGCATCGAACGGCTGTTATCAGGCTTCCGTTTAGCAGACGTGTCCTACGTCCCAACTGATTCCGTCCCTTATCTGCACCCGGGCAAAGGTGCCGAGGTCCAAGTGAGTGGCCAGGTTGTCGGTGTCTTCGGCGAGCTGCACCCGCTGGTCAAGGATAAATACGAGTTCGAGGAATATCCCGTCCTGGTGGCCGAGTTCGATCTGGCAAGCATGCGTGCTGCGGAATCCGAATATGAGTTGAAGCCAGTTCCGGCTGTCCCGCCCGTGCTGGAAGACATTGCCCTGATCCTGGACGAGTCCATCCCGGCAGCACAGGTCGAAGCGCTCATTCGCCAGACCGGCGGCAAGGTGCTGACAGACGTCAAGTTGTTCGACGTCTATCGCGGCGAGCAGATCGGAACGGGCAAAAAGTCCCTGGCCTACAGCCTGACCTACCAGGCTGAAAAGACGCTGACCGATTCGGAAGCGGCGGCGATCCGCAACAAGATTGTCCGCAGGCTGGAAAATGAGCTGGGCGCAAAACTGCGCAGTTGATCAAAATTACCTTGCGAAGGTTGCAAGACGATGACTAAGCCATAAAATCTCTTGCATACTCTATTTTTCACCCTTATACTGGGAGATAGACCATCACATTTCTTGTACAGAGGAGAACTTAATATGGACAAAAAAACCACCGGATTGATCGCCACGATAGCCACTGCAATTTTATGCGGTTGCCCGGGGCTGGTCGGTTTATGCTTGGGAGGAACATCGGTATTAGCTAGTTTTATTCCAGGCGCCGAAATCGACGTGTTCGGAAGCAGTGATCCCGGCGCAGCAACCACAATGGGTTTTGTTTTCTTATGCTTGAGTGTGATCTTCATTGCCATCCCAATCGTGGTAGGCATTGTGACCCTGCGCGGGAAACCGGGAGCAGTTAGTCCGATTGTTACTCCAATTACCGAACCCACCTCCCCTGTGCCGCCCGTGGATGACGAGCCTTTGCCCCCGGCGTCTTA
>JAABUE010000158.1 GCA_011389535.1 Anaerolineales bacterium | reverse complement strand
CAGTCTTACCCCTATGCAGAACGCCTACCAGTCCCTGCTCAAGGAAAAACTGGAGGAGATCCTCTCGACACTCACGCCACGCGAGGCGCGGGTGTTGCGCCTGCGTTTCGGCCTCGATGATGGCACGATCTATACGCTGGAAGAGGTCGGCAAGAAGTTCGGCCTCACGCGCGAGCGTATCCGCCAGATCGAAGGCCGCGCGCTGCGTCAACTACGCCACCCCACACGCGCGAGGCAGTTGAAAGATTACCTCTAACGCCAAACGCCGCGATAAAAGCGGCGTTTCCATTTGCTATCCACAATGAAGGAAAACGATGCCTGCTCCATCTTCACGCGTCTCCGCCATTCTGCAAGCCATATTCGTCACGATATTATGGGCTAGCTCGTGGATCCTGATCAAGATCGGCCTGCGCAACGACCTGCCGCCCGTCACTTTCGCTGGCCTTCGCTATGGCCTGGCCTGGCTCTGTCTGCTGCCTTTTATCCTGTCCAATCAGGCACGGCGTTCCGAGTTCAGGAGCCTTTCCCGAATGGACTGGACGCGCCTGGGCATTCTTGGCCTGGTGTTTTACGCGCTTACCCAGGGTTCTCAATTCCTCAGCCTGGCGTACCTGCCTGCTGCTATGGTCAGCCTGCTGCTCAACCTGACGCCGGTGGTGGTCGGCGTGACTGCGGTCATCTTCCTGAACGAGCGCCCGACAGCTTTGCAATGGTTTGGGATCGGGTTGGCGACCGTCGGGGTGGGGTTTTATTTCCTGCCCATCGCGTTACCCCAAGCGCAGGTAATCGGTGTGACAATCGCCCTCGTGGGAGTCCTGGCGAACGCCGGCTCTTCCCTGCTCGGGCGGGAGATCAATCGCAGTGGAACCTTATCCCCTATTTTGATCACGTTCGTCAGCATGGGAATCGGCTCCGGTTTGTTGTTAGTCATCGGGGTAATCACACAGGGCTCTGTCTCGATGACCTGGCAGGACTGGGCGATCATTTTCTGGCTGGCGATCATCAATACGGCTTTTGCATTCACCCTCTGGAACCAGACGCTGCGCACGCTTACCGCAGTCGAATCGAGCGTGATCAACAGCCTGATGATGCCGCAGATCGCCATCCTGGCTTATGTTTTCCTTGGTGAAGCCTTGAGCGCAAAAGAAATCTGGGGGCTCATCCTGGTTGGGTCTGGCGTTTTAATCGTGCAGATGAAACGCCAGAATAAAGTACAATTCAAATAAGTATGCCTGAGCCTGCATTTAAAATTCCCTCTCAATTTACTTTTTCGCAATCTTCACTGCAAGATTACGCGGACTGCCCACGCCGCTTCCAGCTACGCTTCCTGGACAGGCTCCTGTATCCCGCGGCTGAGTCCGAACCTGCGCTGGAAAACGAGCGTCACCAGCAAGAAGGACAGCATTTCCACAGGCTGGCGCAACAGTACCTGCTCGGTATCCCGGCAGAGAAGCTGGCGCGTTTGGCCAATACGCCCAACTTGCAGCGTTGGTGGGAGAATTTCGTCCATGCAACAGACCTGTCAGGTCTTAAAGACCTGTCAGGTCTGTACCCGGAATTAACACTATCCGCGCCGTTGGGCGATTACCGTCTGATCGCCAAGTATGACCTGATCGCCATCACGGGAGACGAAAAACTCGTCATCTACGACTGGAAGACTTACCGGAAACGCCCGCGGGATGAGTGGCTTTCCGCGCGCTGGCAGACACGGGTCTACCGGGCATTGCTGGTGGCAGCCGGCAGCCTACTAATCAGCGGCAGGCCCATCGTCCCGGAACGTTGCGAGATGGTCTACTGGTTCGCCAATCACCCGGGCGAACCGGCCCGTTTCCCGTACAACGAGTCCCAATACAAACGGGACTGGGATGCCCTGGTCAAGCTGACGGAAGAAATCCGGACCGCATCTTCCTACCCTCTGACGGATGACCGTCAAATGTGCTCCTATTGCACCTACCGCTCCTACTGTGACCGCGGCATCCAGGCCGGCAATTTGGACGCGATCGAAGCGGAGATGGAAGCCGAATCGCTGTTCGATGTGAATTTTGAACAGATTGGGGAGATCGAGTTCTAACGGTTCAAAAATATACCGATATGGTTCGCCACCGGTCGCTCACGTCCGGGCACATACTGGTCAATGGGGGAATTCAGGATAACGGGCTGGCCATCAGCACCTTCGATGACCATCGTTGTGGAGCCGCCTCCGTCCAGGCTCATGCCGAAGTAAGCGCCGTGCGCTATTAAAATATCGGCCAGTTCATCGAAAGTTGCGCCTGCGCTGTAAAGCGGCTGGCGTCCATCCACCACAACCAGGTACAGCCAGCGCCCGTTTCTGTTGAAGCCAATGGCAGTGCGCGGGTCCCGCTCGGAATTGTCGAGGTCTAGGACTTTTTCGCCGCCCTGTACAAGAAATCGGTCACCCGCAATGGCATTGAAAACCCGACCGGGCTTGCGGAATGACAACCCGCCCCGCCGGCTGATGTAGAGCACCGGTTCAGTGCTCTCGCCTGCCGCATAGACGTTCCCATTGGAAGCGGTAAAGCCGGTGGGTGTAACCGGGTCGCCCGGCTGCGGATAATAATCAAGCGGCCCGCGCGACCACCAGGGATGGAAACCATCGCCGTTGATGGCAATCTGAACGTCGAACTCCTCCAGGAATTGGGTGGTAGTACGGGCGTTGAGCGGCGGGCCGTCGCTGTTATCGGGCGGCGTGACCAGCAGACGGAATCCATTTGATTTTGTATCCACAACGAGCACGTGTGCGATCACCAGCCGCGGCAGATAATACACACGGCGATGATAGGTGACCGCGTCGTCGAACATAGTCCGCTTGACGGGTACGGGCGCAGGGCGGCCGCGGTCGTACAAAGCGTAACCTGTCACACAGAGCGCCAGGAGGGCGATAATGCCTAGAATAATCCATGCAAATCGCTTATTGCGGGGTTTCATCAAAATATTCTTTCATTCCCGGAATCCAAAATTTCCCGATTTTGGAACTTTGTAGCTGAATTATCGCTAATGTCAGATCCCCTATGGGGATGGCAAGACATTAACTTCTCTACCTTAGATAAAAAAGGGCGACCAGCTGGCCGCCCCGACGTTTACGTTACGATTTCTTGTTCTGCCTGGCGCATATTCTGGAAGGAATGGATTGCTACCTCCAGCATGGCCAGGTCCGGTTCGCGCGTGGTCAGCGACTGCAAGGCCAGGTTCGGCTTGATCATCCACTGGATGATTTTTGAATCAAGATGGTTTGCCGTCCAGCGGATGTACTCCACCGCAATACCGGCTAAAAAGGGGATCAGCAGCACCCGGCTGGCCAGGCGCCAGAAGACGGGCAGCGGTCCGAGCGCGGTAAAGACCAGGATGGAGAGCAGCACCAGGGTCAGCATAAAGGCCGTCCCGCAGCGAGCGTGCTGTAATGGGAATTTGGCGACCGATTCGGGGGTTAGTTCGGCGCCGGCTTCATAAGCATTGATAGTCTTATGCTCGGCGCCATGATAACCGAACAGGCGCTTGATATCCGGCATGAAACCGATCGCCCAGATATAACCGACCAGCAAGGCCAAACGGAAAACACCTTCCAGCAAGTTATTCCACCATACGTTCCAGCCCAAAAAGTGTTCAGCCAAGCTGCCCACTCCCGCTGGTAGTAAAAAGAACAGGCCGATACCGAGGGTTAAGGAAACACCGATGGTCAGGTAAAGCGGCCAGCCTTCCAATTTTTCGTCTTCTCCGGTCTGTGTATTGGCGGAGATCGTCAAGGCGCGCATGCCCAGCCCGAGCGCATCCGAAAGCATAATGATCCCGCGCAGGAATGGGACTTTGGTAATCCAGGAGCGATAAACGTTCGCCAGCTTTTCCTTGTGCAGCACGATCACCCCGTCCGGGTCGCGCATTGCAATGGCGTATGCTTTCTGTCCGCGCATCAGAACGCCTTCGATGACGGCTTGTCCGCCGTATGTGATAATTCTGTCTTCCATACCAATATTCCTCTTATACGTTCGGACAGGGTCTTAGACCCTGTCCAATTACAGATAATGTCTGCTGCCGGGCGACCGTGAAGGCCGCCCCCAAAAACTATCCCAAATTGTAAAAGAAATGGATGATCGCATCGATTTCTCGGTACCATGTTGGCAGGTGCAACCTCTCGTTGGGCGCGTGAACGTTGTCTTCCGGCAAACTGGAACCAAATAATATAGACTCGGCGCCAATATTGTTCTGCAACATGGCCACTACCGGGATCGAACCGCCTTCGCGTTTGTATAGCGGCTGCACACCCCAGACTGTTTCCATCGCCTGGGCCATGGACTTGATGGCCGGCAGGTTACGGTCTGCTATTGCAGTCGGGCCGGAGTTGAGTAATCTTACTTCCCACTTGATCGTCTTGGGCGCATTGGCTTCCATGTACTCAAGCAGCTGCTGGTGGACTTCGTGCGGGGTCTGATCCGGGACAAGGCGGCAGGAGATTTTCGCCATCGCCTTGGCAGGTAAAACGGTCTTCGAACCTTCGCCGGTGTAACCAGAGAGGAAGCCATTGACTTCCAGGGTCGGGCGCGCGCCCACCCGTTCCACCGGCAGGTAATCTGGCTCGCCCCACAGTTCGGGCACGCCGGTTTGTTCCAGGTAAAAGGACTCGTCTTGCGGCAATTTCGCCATATCGGCGTGCTCTTCCGCGCTGACAGGCCGCACCGGGTCATAGAAACCGGGCAGGGTAATGCTACCGTTTTCGTCGTGCATGCCGGCGATCAATTCGATCAGAGCCTGCGCCGGGTTATGGACCGTCCCGCCGTAGAGGCCGGAATGCAGGTCATGGTCAGGACCCCAGACAAAAACGTCAAAGTAGGCCAGCCCGCGCAAGCCGTACGTGATGGTCGGCTTATCGGCGCCAATCATGCCTGCATCCGGGTTGAGGCAGAAGTCCGCGGCAAATAAATCCTTATG
>JAABUE010000157.1 GCA_011389535.1 Anaerolineales bacterium | reverse complement strand
CTTGCATTGGTCTTCATAGCGATATTTTACGTTCAACTGGATTGGTTCGCTCCGGCGCGGGTGAGTAACCAAACCCGGTTCGAAATACAGGCAGAGAGTTACAGAAAGCCGACCGGATTTATCACTGTAGATGCCCTGGTGAATGGCCGCTACGATATTTTCGAAGAGGCGCTCCGTCACCTTGCTATGCCCGTCATGACCCTATCGCTTTACCATTGGGCAACCCTGGGACGCCTCACCCGCTCTACGATCATCGAAACACGCAAAAAGGAATATATTGTTTCGGCCCGGGCTCGCGGGGTTGTTGAGCGGCGCGTCCTCTGGCATCATGCTTTTCGTAATGCGCTTGCGCCAGCACTGACCAGTATGGGTCTTTCGGCAGCTTCGCTGCTGACCGGGGTGTTCGTTGTTGAAATTATCTTCGGGATAAATGGTGTATCCGAAGTTATCACCAAGGCGACGAGCGGAATCCCCGATGCACCGGCCGCGCTCGGGTTTGCCGTTTACAGTGTCATCATTGTGCTTGTATTGATGTTCATCCTGGATGTAGTCCAGGCTATCATCGATCCGCGGGTGCGCGCTGAGGTGTTGGGTTTATGAGAAACCTGGGCCATTTCTTCTCACGCTGGCAGAACTGGCTTGGATTTATCCTTGTCCTGATCTTTGTAACGGTTGCGCTTGCAGCTCCACTGTTATCTCCACAAGACCCGGTTGAGCCCGGTTTTTTCAAGCGCATCGGTCGCTCCGCGGACCACGTTCCCCATCCACCGGGTGAAGCAGGGCTATTAGGAACTTTGCCGGGACAATACGATGTGTTCCATACATTAGTCTGGGGAACGCGTAATGCTTTGCAGTTCGGATTGTTAGTAGCATTGTTCTCGGCCGTTGTTGGCATCCTCTTCGGGGCGATCGCAGGCTATGCAGGGGGAACCGTCAACGGAGTGATGATGCGCATCGCGGACGCTTTCCTGGCCTTCCCGATTATTGCCGGGGTTGTGTTTTTGCAGCAGTTGGTTGCAATTTCCATTGAAGCTGCTGGAGGCATATTTTTGCCCGGCAAATCTTTTTCTTCCGGGCCATTCGTTGAGGCTATTGGAAAAGCCTCGCTCACCCAGATTTTGCTAGAATCGATCGATCCTTTAATGCTCAGCCTGATTGTGTTTTCATGGATGCCGTATGCGCGATTGGTCAATTCGATGGTGATTGGCCTGAAAAATATGGAATTTATCCAGGCTACGCGGGCTCTGGGCGCCAGCCCGTTTCGGATCGTTCTCCGCCATCTGATCCCAAATTCCATCTCTCCGGCAGTCGTGCTGGCCGCACGTGATGTTGGCAGTGTGGTTCTCCTGCAAGCAACCTTGACTTTCATTCGGATTGGCGGCAATTCCCCATGGGGTGAACTCCTGGCTAGCGGTCGTAACTTTATGCTCGGCCCGGGAGGCAGCTTGCTGACTTACTGGTGGGTCTATGTGCCGGCTACGCTCGCGGTAATCCTGTTTGGTGTTTCCTGGAACTTGCTCGGCGACGGGATTAACGACGTGATGAGCCCAGAATCGTTCGTCCGCGTGGAGAGCTCATCGCGGGCTCGGCGGAAAAAGGAGCAGCAAGATACTCAGGCACGAAACAATCCCACGGTGAATGGTTTTGCAGCTATGGTTGGCAATAATTCTGCGTTTATCCCAAACCCTGTGCTGGCAGCTGCGCGCGATGCCATCGGCCACAGGGACTTGGAGAGCGCCTTACACGCCTATGTTCACTTGATCGATCACGGCCGGTATGTGAATGACGTTATCCGCGACCTGGCCCAAATCGCGCGTAAGTTTCCGGGCGAGCCACAGGTCTGGCAGGTTCTGGGAGATGCGCTTTCTCACAATGAGGAAGCCGAAGATGCGCAGCGCGCCTACGCCCGGGCTAAAAAATGACCCTGTAATTTTGGGTTCCGGTTGCAAGTATCTCAGATTCCAAACGAAAATAAGTGCGTTTCGGGTAATTACTTTACCCAACTTTGGATAGGTGATTTCCTATTCCGAAATTCAACCCGGGGATACGGAATGGGGGATGTATAATTCATTTGATGAACCTGATCCTGACACACGAACAGGCCGATTTCGACGCCTTGGCTTCTCTTTTCGGCGCTTCCATCCTGGACGAGAGAACTGTTCCCGTTTTACCGCGCCGTATTAATCGCAATGTGCGTTCTTTCATTACGCTTTACGGTGTGGACTTTTCCTTTGTAGATCCGCGTGACCTGCCGCAAGGGAAGGTTCAAAGTGTTACCCTGGTGGATACGCAGTCGCTAATCACGCTGAAGGGTATGGGCCCTAAAACAACTGTCCGTGTAGTGGACCATCACCCGTTGCGCTCCGGTTTGCCAGACGATTGGCAGGTGACCATTGAGGAAATCGGTGCAACAACTACGATGCTGGTAGAGGTTATGCAGGTGCAAAACGAGCGACTTTCCTCCATCCAGGCGACGCTCTTGTTGCTCGGTATTTATGAAGACACCGGCTCCCTCACCTATTCCCGTACAACCCCACGAGATGCAAGGGCAGCTGCCTGGCTGTTAGAGAATGGAGCCAGCCTGAAAATCGCGGTTGATTTTCTTAACCCGCCGTTATCAGCAAACCAACGTAAGTTATATGAAGAACTGTTAGAGAACACACATAATCATCAGATCAACGGTCACCGCATCGCCATCGCCTGCGGGGATGCCAGCCAGGTGGACGAGGAAATTTCCACGCTGGCCCATAAGCTGCGCGACCTCCTCGACCCCGATGCGCTATTCGTGGTGGTATATACGCAGGATGGCGTCCGCATTGTGGCCCGCTCCACCAGCGATGCGATCGATGTATCGAAGATTATGGCCGAGTTTGGCGGCGGCGGTCACGACCGGGCCGCTGCCGCGCTGATCCGCTCAGAATCTCCTTCCAGTCCCTCTGGGGTGGGACACAAAGACGTTAGGGGTGAAGCTGAAAAACCTCAAGAAAACGGTAGCAGCCTCCCCGTCTTGCAAGAAGCGTGCACGAAATTGCTCGAGCTGCTGCCTAAACACGTCGAGCCTTCCAGTACCGTTGCACAGATCATGTCCCGTGGTCCGCAATTGCTTGACCCGCAGACGCCGGTGAAGGAAGTCGCCCAGATGATGCAGCGCAGCGGGTTCGAGGGTTACCCGGTTGTGGATGACGGCAAAGTTGTTGGACTGCTAACCCGCCGGGCAGTGGACCGCGCCATGGCGCATAAACTTAACCTGACCGCCAACAGCCTGATGGATGCCGGGGAAGTGATGGTCCATCCCGGCGACTCGTTACAACAATTGCAGTCGCGTATGACCGACAGCGGTTGGGGGCAGGTGCCGGTTGTGAACGATGAGGGCGTGGTGGTTGGGATCGTCACCCGCACCGATCTGCTTAAAATGCTTGCGCCGCCGGATGAGCGTAATGGCGCCAGGAACCTGACCGCTCGATTGGAGCGTGCCTTACCGAGTCCCCGCCTGGATTTGATCAAGTGCGTCGCAGCCCAAGCCGCTGAGCGGCAAATAGCAGTCTACATCGTGGGCGGCTTTGTGCGCGACCTGCTGCTCGAGCGCCCCAGCGTGGACTTCGATATGGTGGTCGAGGGCGATGCGATCACGTTGGCCAAAGCGCTGGCGAAAAAATACGGCGGCCGCATTACCAGCCATACCCGTTTTGGAACGGCGAAGTGGTATGTGCGCGAATCGGAGTTTGGCAGCCAGGAGGCAGCCGCTGATTCTCAAGTCTCGATCCCCGAATTCCTGGATTTGATCTCTGCCCGGACTGAATTTTACGAGCACCCAACTGCATTACCCACCGTCGAACGCGGCAGTATTAAGCTCGATCTGCACCGTCGCGACTTCACCATCAACACTCTCGCTCTGCGTCTCGATGGTAACCACTACGGCGAATTGCACGATTACTGGGGCGGGCTGGCCGATATCGAGCGCGGCGTTGTTAGGGTTCTGCATTCCCTATCCTTTGTGGACGACCCAACCCGCTTGCTGCGCGCCGTTCGCTACGAGCAACGGTATGGGTTCGAGATCGAATCCCGCACTCGCCAGTTGATGGATGAGGCCCGGCCGATGCTCGAAAAACTCTCGGCCGAACGGGTCCGCCATGAGCTGGACCGCATGCTCGATGAGCCAAACTGGTACGAGATGATTGCTCGCCTTGAGGAACTGGGATTGTTGAAAGCCATTCACGTTGCGCTCACGCCTCCTAGCCCGGACTTTTCACCACCCACGGACGAAAGGCTCGCTTCTTATCCGCTCCCCGGTATGCTCCCGCCTGACCGGACGCTGGCCTGGCTCTTATGGTTGTCTCCGGCTGAATCTGCTACAATCAAGACTCTCTCTCGCCGGCTACGCTTCCCCGCCGCGCTGTCCAGGCTCCTGTTGGCTGCCTCCCTGTTGCGCGCCGATTTACAGGCGCTGGCCGATTCCTCCCCGAGTGGCTGGGTTGACCGGCTTGAAGATGTGCCGGAATTGGCTGTCTATGCCGTTTCTCTCTCAGCAAAGGGGAAGGCAAAGAGTGCATTGAACGATTATCTCGAAAAATGGCGGCAGGTCAAACCCAGGACAACCGGCCACGATCTCAAGCAACTTGGCCTGCCACCAGGGCCAAATTACCAGAATATCCTGCGCACATTGCGGAACGCCTGGCTGGACGGAGAAATAGGCTCTGTAAATGAAGAAGTCGGCTTATTGGAACAATTGCTTTCGCAGATTCGTCTATGAATTATATGTAGCTTTTCAATAAAGCGGGGTGTAGGGTAACCCCACTTTCCCCCTGCTTTTGAAAAAGTGCCGTTAGATGGATTTAACTGTATATTTTATGTGTGTTTACCCTGACCAAAGTAAGGGTGCGAACCGGGGGATTTCATGTTAATAAGTAATACGAAAGTTTGTATATGTCCCGTAGAAACCTTTTTCTCCTGCTTT
>JAABUE010000156.1 GCA_011389535.1 Anaerolineales bacterium | reverse complement strand
TCCGGCCTGAGCGTTCGGCGCATGGTGCGTTGAAGGCGATCGGCCGGGATCTCCAGCAGGGGCGATGCGCGGTTTATGACGCGGATTTGGCCGGCTACTTTGACAGCATTCCGCATGACAAGCTTATTGCTTGTGTGCAAATGCGTGTCACCGACCGCTCCGTGTTGAAGCTGATCCGAATGTGGCTGAAAGCGCCGGTAGAGGAAACGGAGAAAGGCAAACCGCCGACCGTGAAGCGCAACGACAGGGGCACCCCGCAAGGCGGGGTCGTCTCGCCGCTTCTGGCCAACATCTACTTGCACTGGTTCGATGCGGTGTTTCACCGCAAAGATGGACCGGCGCAGTGGGCCAGCGCCAAGCTGGTCAGGTACGCCGATGACTTCGTGATCCTTGCCCGGTACATAGGTCCCCAACTCGAAGCGTTCATCGAAGCCAAGATAGAAGGCTGGCTCGGGCTGAAGATTAACCGGGAGAAAACCCGGATACTGGATGCTCGGGAACCGGGGCAGACGCTGGACTTTCTCGGCTATAGCTTTCGCTATGACCGGGACCTCGGCGGACGCCCGTCTCGGTACTGGAACCTGACGCCATCGCGGGGCGCGCTCCAACGGGAACGCGACAAGCTGCGGAAGATAACCGGACCGAAACAGTGCTTCAAACCTTTGCCGACGGTGATCGACGAACTCAACATGCAAATGCGAGGATGGGCAAAGTACTTTTCGCTGGGCTACCCGCGTGTGGCATTCCGCCACATCAACGGATACGCGCGTGAGCGTCTGACGCGACATGCGAAACGGCGCAGTCAGCGTGGCTACTGGCCGCCGGAAGGTATGTCCTACTACGAGCATTTCAAACGTATGGGACTGATCTACTTGTGAAACCATCAAACAAATGCCTTCCGCGAGAGCCGGATGCGGGAAAACCGCATGTCCGGTTCGACGAGGGGGAGGGCAGTCAGCGGTCATTGGCTCCAAGCCTCTCATCCCGTGGCTCCCTCTCTACTCTACTGGTAAAAAATCCCCGTCCATCCCCTTCCTGTCCTTCAATCCCTCTTGACCTCCGAAGCCTTGTGCGAAGGACGGTTCATGTTAAATCTCTCCCTCCCTCCAAAAATTCCAGCATTTCAGTTTTTCCCTCCATCCCCCTTCACCCATCAAACCCATGGTTGCAACCGGGAGAAATCCCTGCCATAATTATGAGCAATTACCCAAACACCTTTTCCTGATTCCGAACAACCTAACCCTGTGAGGACGCGATGCACTACGCTGGCACACATTTTTCCCGCCTCTTGAAATCCCGTTTTGCCTGCTTTTCCTGCCTCGGTATCCTGTTGACGCTGTTTTGCGGTGCGACGCGGGCGGAGGAAGAAATCGCCGAAAAAAAACCGGATTCCGCGGCTTCGCATGTCCTGTTCGTGAACGTCGCCGGCGCGCTCGATGCCGACACTTTCGAGGAAACGGTGGAATACGTGCAGAAGCACCTGAATTACCCGATGAAGACCGCAGCCCTGGACGAATCCGTGACCGCGGAGCTGGCCAAGCGACCGGCGGCGCAGCGCGAGCGCTTCGGCGAGAGCGCCGCCTTGGTGGTGTTGGTCGAGCGCGATCCCGACGGGTACGCCTTCCTCCAGGCGCCGCGATGCTGGGGAATGGTCAACCTGCACGGGCTGGCGGCCGATCAGCCCGGCGCGGAAATCCTCCGGGATCGCTTGCGCAAACAGTTTCTGAAGGGACTCGTGTACGCCTCCGGGGGCGGAACCAACCCCGACCGCCGCTGCGCGATGTGGCACAAGGGCCTCACGCCGCCGGAGATGGACAGCACTTCCGCGACCCTCAGCCCGTACGCGCGGTTTCCGCTGGAGGATGTCCTAACCGAGTTGGGGGTGGAATCGCTGTTCTCCCGCCCCGTCTGGAAGCGACGCCAGCAGAAGAAAAACCAGCAACAATAACCGGGAGCGCCACACGGAAGGGGGAGAGGCGCATTCCCCTGTAAGCCAGTTCTGCGAACTGGCGTTTTCCGCTGGTCATCGATCGTTGAGGCTCGGGATGGAGAATTGCATGCCCTTGCCCGGATGTTGCATGATTTGAAACAGAACAAGCGAAGGGTCTGGACTTTCGTAAACAATCATTACGAAGGATGTGCGCCATTGACGATCCAGCGAATTCAGGAACGGCTTTGAAAAGAACAATTACGATTCAAGCGTTCAATTTCGACTTTTCGACTCTCTAAGGTCTTGAGTTGTTTTTTCAGTGATGTGATTTCCCGTTTGATCCTGCGCAATTCGGTTTCGGTCTTCTTGCGAGATAAATTATCTTTGCCGAGTTCATCCGCAACCGTTAGACCGCGCAACACCGAAGATGCTGTGCCGGACATTGACGATGTCGAGTGCATCCGTAATATCGAGAGTCACGTCATGCAGCCGGCGATCGACCTGGCCCGGCTGCAGCCAGGTTGTCCTTCCGATCCGGGCGACCCACTGTCCGCCGGGCTGATGCGGCGACTCGTGAATGTGGCCGCTACAGCCCAACAACGGCTGATGCGTTTCGATGAAGCGCGTCAATCCGGGGCTGCCGACCGCCCGGCCGTTGCCGCAGAGGTCCATGCCCAGACCGGCAGGCGGCTGATGCACCATCCAGACCGATCGGGCCATCTCGCCGCGTTTCAGTTGCGATGACAGGTCTTCGAGCAACGAGGGCAGACCGGGCTTGTCCAACAGATAAGCCCGCAGATCGTTGATCTCAACGGCCTCGCCCTGGGCGTCGAACGTGACCCCCTGGCCGCAAAACTGCACGGGATCGGCCACCCAATCGCCGTCCGGAACGCAATAATGCTTGTAGCCGAACGGGTAGTCGCGCACCTTGTTCAGGCCGCAGAAGACCAGGCCGCCTGACCGGAACACCCGCTGGTTCATGTTGACGCACAGGCCAGCGGCATCCAGTTCGTCGACCAGCGGCTCCAGGTAATGCGCGTCATCGTTCGACAGGAAGAGCAGGACCTGCGCTTCGGTCCCGCCGCGCAGATTTTCCAGCATCACGCGCAGCCTCGGGAAAAAGGCCCGCTGTGGGCCAAACCCCTCGTACTTTGGCAAAATGTCGCCGACGATCAGGATGTAATCCGGCCTGGTCGCGTCGGCCTCCTGAAGCAGTCCGTGCCATTTTGAGGGATGCTGGTGCAGGTCGGAGGTGATGAGGAAACGTGCTGACATCAGAGGTGATTCGGCTTACACGTGTGGGTAAACAGACCTTATGCGGGATTGCAATCGACCGCTGGGCGAGTCCGTTGTCATAATCCGAAGACCTTTGCTCACGTTGACGTTCCCGATTGTGTCCCGGTAAGCCCCAGTCCAATATTCCCGGCCACCGGACGCATCCCCTGTATCACGTCGGCGATCAGCTTGTCGCGTTCGACGCCAAGCAGTTGTGCGCCCTTGTCGATCACCTCTCGATTTGCGCCAGCAGCGAATCCTTTTTGTTTCCATTTTTTCCGCACCGAAGCCACTTCCAGGTCCGTCACGCTCTTCGAGGGACGGACCAGCGCACAGGCGGTCACGAAGCCGACCAGTTCGTCCACGGCATATAGCGTCTTTTCCAGGTGCGTCAACGGCTCGACATCCGTGCAGATCCCCCAGCCGTGGGAGACGACTGCCCGGATGTACGTCTCGGGCCAGCCTTGCTCGGTCAGAATTTCTCGGGCCTTGTGGCAATGCGCGTTCGGGGAGCGTTCGTAATCAACGTCATGGATCAGCCCGATAATGCCCCATTCGTCTTCATCTGCGCCATGTTGGCGGGCAGCATGACGCATGACCGCCTCGACAGCCAGGGCGTGCTGGATGAGCGATGCATTGCTGTTGTGTGCCTTGAGCAGCGCCAACGCTTCGTCACGTGTTGGGATGTAAGTTTGCATCATAATGCCCTATCCCAGCCTCAGTTACAAGGCCTCCATCAGTGCCCGCGGTTCCATGATCATCTCAAAGGTCAAATCATTGCCCAGTTGAGACGCATGCTGAATCTTCCGTCTAACCGACTCATTGCCCAGAGCACTCAGAAACTTTCGCCCTTGATCCGTGAGGCCGAGAATGACATGCGACTGCAGGATTTCAGACGATAGCGGTTGACGATGGAAAGATCAAAACTCGTAATCCGTTCTCGCGTGCCTTGCCGTAGCGTCTGCGCGAAGGCAGTTCGCCCGTTCTCGTCCACCGATTACCATGTTCTCTCAGCCTCTCCTGAACGCTGAACTCTTTAGGCTCCAACACGTTACGCGCCTCACAAAAAATGTTCGACTCATTTACTCAAACAATCTCCGATTAAGGAGCTAAAAATAAGGGGGTTATACTGTGAAAAACCCTTGGAAAGATGGTGGCGGCTCAGGGACTCGAACCCCGGACACGTGGATTATGATTCCACTGCTCTAACCGACTGAGCTAAGCCGCCGTAACAAAGATAAACGCCATAATACTGTGAACGGGCGGATCTTGTCAACGGGTTTCCTCGCCGATTCGGCAATTCTCATGATGGCGCTTTTCGGTTTCAGAACGGCAGCGGGTTCGCAGCCCCCGCTGTACTTAGCTTCGGTACAGCAGGCGCTACGAGCCTGCTGCTTTTCATCGGGTTCTTAGCCCCCGCTGTACTTGGCTTCGGTACAGCAGGCGCTACGAGCCTGCTGCTCTTCAGCGGGTTCACAGCCCCCGCTGTACTTGGCTTCGGTACAGCAGGCGCTACGAGCCTGCTGCTCTTCAGCGGGTTCACAGCCCCCGCTGTACTTGGCTTCGGTACAGCAGGCGCTACGAGCCTGCTGCTCTTCAGCGGGTTCACAGCCCCCGCTGTACTTGGCTTCGGTACAGCAGGCGCTACGAGCCTGCTGCTCTTCAGCGGGTTCACAGCCCCCGCTGTACTTGGCTTCGGTACAGCAGGCGCTACGAGCCTGCTGCTCTTCAGCGGGTTCACAGCCCCCGCTG
>JAABUE010000155.1 GCA_011389535.1 Anaerolineales bacterium | reverse complement strand
ATCTTCGAAGCCTTGAACTGGGAAATCCAGTCCGGACAGAAAATCGGCCTGATCGGCCCGAACGGAGCCGGGAAGTCCTCGCTGTTCAAGCTGATTACGGACGAGCATGCCGCCGAACTGGGCGGGACGATTACCCGCGCGCGCCAAATCCGGACCGGCTACCTGCCTCAACAACCCGAGCTTGACCTTACGTTGACAGCATTCGAGGCTGCCATGGAAGGTAACCCGCGTGTGGCGGAAGTCCGGGCTCAGCTCGAGGAGGTGGAGGCCAGCCTGGGTGATCCCGAAGTCTATGGAAATGAGCGCAGGCTGCAAAAAGCGCTCGATCAACAGAGCCGCCTGCTGGACGAATACCAGTCCTATGGCGGAGACAGCTACCCGGAGCGCGTCCGGGGATTGCTGACGGGGTTGGGAATGGCCGGTGATGACCTGGGCAAGCCCCTGTCCGTGTTGAGCGGCGGGCAGAAAAAGCTGGTCGGTTTGGCGCGCCTGCTGCTGGTCCGACCGGACATCCTGCTGCTGGATGAACCCGATAACCACCTGGACCTGCCGGGCAAGATATTCCTGGAAAAACTGATCCGCGAATACGAGGGGACGGTCGTCATCGTCTCGCACGACCGTTACCTGCTGGACGCGGTCGTCACCCACATCGCCGACCTGGAAGACGGCAAACTGACGGTCTTCGAGGGCGATTATTCTTCCTTCGTAATCGACAAGGAAACCCGCCTCGCGCGCCAGGAGCAGATGTTCCGCGCCCAGCAAAAGGAGATCGTGCGGCTGGAAGCAGCCATCAAGCGCTATGCCATCTGGGGCAAGGTCTACGATAACGAAGATTTTGCGACCAAGGCCAAGTCGATGCAAAAGCGGCTGGACAAGGTGGACAAAGTCGAAAAACCGGTCATCGAGCGCCGCCGCATGGACCTGAGCCGCCTGAACGGCTGGCGCGGCTCGAACAAGGTGTTGGAACTGGACGGCGTTTCCAAGTCGTTTGGCGAAAAGCGCATTTTCACGGATCTCAACGAGACCATCTGGCACGGGGAACGGGTGGGGCTGATCGGCCCAAACGGCTCGGGCAAGTCGGTGTTCATCCGCATGTTGCTGGGGCAGGAAGAACCCGACTGCGGAGAGATCAAGATTGGGCCGAGCGTTTCCATCGGGCATTACGCCCAGGAACACGAAACCCTGGATTTCGACCAGACCTTGCTGGATGCCGTCCGTTACGCCGGCGGCATGAGCGAATCTAACGCGACCGCGTTTTTACTGCGTTACCTGTTCAGCTATCGCCAGGTCACCCAAAAGATCGGCGAGCTTTCCGGCGGCGAGCGCAGCCGGCTGCAACTGGCGCTGCTGGTGCTGTCGGGCGCCAATTTCCTGCTGCTGGACGAGCCCACCAACAACCTGGACATCGCCGCGGCGGAAGTGCTGGAGCAGGCCCTGGAAGATTTCGTCGGCACTGCCCTGGTCATCTCCCACGACCGCTACTTCCTGGACCGGACCGTGGAACGCCTGCTGGCCATCGAGGATGGAAAGTTGGTCGAGTATCTGGGCGGGTATAGTGATTATCTGGAAAAACATCTATCTACATAAGTATCCCGAAAATAAGGGTGGCCTGCTGCGCAGCAGGCCACCCTTATTTTCGGGTTTTACTACTTATTCACCCAGAACCCCAGGTGGTTGGCCAACTGCCTCTCGTTGCCGGGGAGGTTGCCTTCGATCGGCGAGTTCAGAACGAACGGCCCGCCCAGCGCGCCTTCGACCACGAGGGCGGAAGAACCGCCGCCGTCCAGGTTAAGGGCAGTGTACGCGCCCAGGGAGACCAGGAAGTCGGCAGTTTCCGGCAGGGTCGCGCCCAGGCTATAACCCGCCTGGCGGCCATCGATCACTACCAGGAACAACCAGCGCCCATTCTGGTTGAGCCCCGCCGCGGTGCGCGGCTCCAGAGCCTGGCTCTCCAGGTTTTCGATCCGCTTGCCTTTCTCCACCAGCATGCGATCCCCGGAAATCGCGTTGAATATCGCGCCGCTGGGTTGATTGAAGGAAGCTTCGTTGTTTTTGTTGATGTACAGGATCGGTCTCCCCGCCCACCGTTGGGAGTAGACCGTCCCCCGGGAGGCTGCATAACTGTTGACGTCGACCGGTTCGCCGCCGTTCGGGCAGACCTGTCCCGGGGGGTATGTATTCTGGTCGAGATAGCTGAAGCCATCTCCGTTGACAGCAACCTGCAAGCCAAACTCCTCCAAAAATTTGGAAGTGGTGCGCGTGCAGACCAATCCGCTCTCATGACTGGGCGGCGTGACCAGGGACTTGAGCCCAGAAACGCGCATGTCAATCGATAACACGTGCGCGACCATCTTGCGCGGCGACTGCATCTCCTGGCGGAAGTAGGTCACCCCGTTGAAGATTTTCTGGGTCAACTTTTCGGGCGCGGTGGTACCCAGGTCGGTCAGGTAGGAAACGGCGCACCAGCCTACCAGGCCGTCGAAACGCTGGATCCGCACCCAGCTTCCGTCCTCGTTGGCTTCCAACCTGATGACGATCTGGCCCTGTGACAGGGTACCCACCTTTTCATCGGAAGCGCTGGGGCCGCTGCGCACGTTCAAGGTAAAGGCTTTGACCTGGTACCAGTTTTTAGGCTCGGAAACGGGGGGAGGCTCTCCCCCATCAGGATCTGTCAGTTCCAGGAAACTGGCAAAGCACCAGCCGGTCAGGTTGTCGGATACGCGGATGATTTTGATCCAGGTTCCATCATCATTCTTCTCGAGCGCTTTCACAACCGAATTAAATGGCAGCGAACCGACGATCGTTGCACTCGTATTGGGTTCCTGGCGGACGTTCAAGGCGGAAGCTGTGACGCGATACCATTCGACATCGCTGCCAGGCGGCCCGCCATTACCGGGTTGCCCGCCATCATCGTCGGGCTCCGTGGTTTCTACCAGGAAATCGGCGGAACTCCATCCGGTCAGGCCGTCTGACGAGCGCAGGATTTTGATCCAGGTGTTGTTCACCGCGTAATCCAGCGCCTTGACCACCTCGTCCCTGTGCAGGTCGCCGATATCCTCGAAATTTGTGCCGGGGCCCGAGCGCACGTTCAGCGTAGTTGCCGTGACACGGTACCACCTGTCTCCCGGGGGAGGCGGCGGGGGTGGCTCGATTTTGATCAGGTGCGTGTTGAAGATCCAGCCGGTCGTTCCATCCTCCCGTTCCACCTGCATCCAGCTTTCGTCTGTATTCGTATCGAGCACCTCCAGGACTTCATCCTGTTCCAGGGTACCGATCACATCTTCGTCCTCGCCCGGCCCTTCGCGGATGCTCAGCTCAACCCTGTATTTGTCGCCGCTGGTTGGAGGCGGCTCGCTGAGATTGAAGCGCTCACGGAAGGCTTCCACATCGCCGTTAAAATAGTTCAAGTCGATGCCTTTGCTTTCCACGCCATACAGTTCGCCATCGCCCACTTCTGTGAACTGCCAGAACAACCATTCATTTGCGCTCCAGGGCTTGGGAACGCTGGGAGTGGTGACGCCGTAGTTGGCGATCCATAAAGGATATTGGTGAAAATATTCGAGGTTTTGGGGGTCGGTCGTAGCGTTGGGGGCGTTATCGCGCCAGTAGTAAAAAGCTGTGTAAATGGCGATCTCTTTCTGGCCGACCAGCTGTTTAAGCCGCTCCAGGAAGTCATACCATCTACGCCAGCCCTTAAATGGACCGTCATAAGCATCTTCGAAATCTGCAAATAACGGCAGCTCACCCAGATCGCCGCCCATGGTTTCGATCCAGAGCTCGGCCTGGCGTTTGGGGTCAGCGCGGCTGTCGTAGAACCAGTAAGAACCGCGCGGGAGTCCGGCCGCTTTGGCGGCAGGCCAGTTGCGTTTAATATCCCTGTCAGGCCACAGGTTCTGCCCGGCCCGGATAATGACAAAATCAGCGGACTTTTGCATTTTGACAAAATCGATCCGCTCCGGGGTATCCGGCTTGTCTTGGTAAAAACTTACGTCAGGACCAATTGCATTTCCCATGACAATCTCCTTTGTATCTTTTCAACAAAGCGAAGTGTGGGATCACCCCACTGCCTTCTTCTTTTTGAGATGATACGATCCTTTTGTGAAACGCCTGGTGGAATTTTACCAGTGAACCCACCAACCTTCAAAGGATGTTCGGACATTAATTGACAGGCCGGCCATTTGGAACGATAATGACCGACATAAACCAAAGTATCTTTGCGGAGCACAGCCTTGACAAAAACAGCAACCATCGTAGTTGGCGCCGGGATCGCCGGTCTGGCGGCCGCTTACCAGCTCAAGAAGGCCGGCCAGGATGTACTGGTCCTGGATATGAACAATTACGTCGGCGGGAGGATGGCCAACGTCGAATGGGAAGGCTTCCTGGTGGATATTGGGGCCAAGTTCGTCACCACCGCTGACAAGTCGCTCTTGAAAATGGTCGGTGAGCTGGGTTTGAGCGACCAGATGGTCGAATCAAATGAAGGGCTGAGAATCACGATCTACCGGGATGGCAAGCTGCACAGCGCCAATTTTCTGTCGATCCCATCTTATTTTGGCTGGAGCGGCGTATCGCTCAAGGCGCGCCTGGCGATGCTCAGGCTGCTGCCGCACTTCCTCAAGGTGGGCAAAATGGGGAGCGCCTATCACCTGGAGCGTGCGTCTATCCCCGATACAGACGAAACCTTCGAGCAGTTCTTCAAAGAGCACATCAGCGCAGAGATGTTCGAGTACTGGGCCATCCCGATGTTCGAGACGATGTGCGCCTACACCGGCGAGGACGTTTCGCGCAAAGCCTTCCTGGCGATGATGGTCAGTTATTTGAATGCGTCTTCAGTCACGTTTCGGGAGGGGATCGGGATGCTGCCAAAGAGGTTGGCGGAACAGGTCGAGATCGAGTTGACGGCCCAGGTCAAGGGGATCAGGATGAAGCCAGACGGAAGCGGGGTTGACGTTCGCTATAGCGTGGACG
>JAABUE010000154.1 GCA_011389535.1 Anaerolineales bacterium | reverse complement strand
TCTTTGACATAATCGGTGCAGACCTGGTGCCCAAGCCCGCGCGAGCCGCAGTGGATTTGCAGGGTCAGCATCCCTTCCCGTAACCCCATCACGGCGGCTGCCCTTTCGTCGAAAATTTGCTCGACCACCTCCACCTCCACGAAGTGGTTGCCCGCGCCAACTGAGCCGATCTGCTCGCGCCCTCGCTGTTTGGCGCGTTCCGATACGGAACCGGGATCGGCCCCTTTGACGGAACCAGTTTCCTCGGTCCGCGCAAGATCCGCCTGGGTCGCATAGCCATTTTTAAGCGCCCATTTGGAGCCATCCCGTAGCACCTCATCCAACTCTTTCAAATCGACCTTGATCACTCCCGCCTTACCCACGCCGGATGGGCAGTGCTGGTTGAGCAGGGTTGCCAGCCTGTCCATATCCTTTTTCGCGGACTCGTATTCGATATTCGAAGCCAGCAAGCGCACGCCGCAATTGATGTCATAACCGATCGCGCCGGGGGAGATCACGCCGCTGGGATATTCGGTAGCCGCCACGCCGCCGATGGGGAAACCATAGCCCTGGTGCATATCGGGCATGACCACCACCGCGCCGACCAGCCCGGGCAGGGTAGCTGCGTTGACCGCTTGCTCCAGCGACTTGTCGTCCATCACCTGTTCGAGCAGTTCCCGGGTGGCGAAGATGCGCACCGGCACGCGCATGTCGTGGCGGTAGCTTTTGGGGATTTCCCATTCGGTGTCGGTAATTTTGGTCAGTTCTTGGATATTCATTTTTACCTTCTGGATGAGGGTGGAGATTAGGGACTGGTCTCCAGTCTCTAATCTCTCCTCTACACATCAAACACAATCTCAACTTCCAGCCCCCTCGCCGTTTCATTGATCTTTAAATTATGCCAGGTGACTGCTTTGATTGCCTTGTCGAGTGACTTTAACGGCGCGCCCCCCATTTCCACTTTTAGTCTACCATCTTTTATCCGGATGTCAAAATCGTCGAATCCAAGGTTTTCCTGCTCGGCGTAGTAGACCAACTCCGTCAAGAACGAGACCAGCAGGCTTTCGCCGTCCGGACCTTCGATTTCGTAGGTGCGCGTTTTTCGCGGACTTTCAGCCAGCTCCGCTCCGGCCAGCCAATACATCCCCCGCGCGGACTCGGCCAGCAGCCCGGGCAGATCATCTGCCCAGACCTGGATCGACCAGTCGGCGGTGTGGGGGATTTCTTCGAAGCCCATCTTGATTCTTCTCGTTCATTGAACAATTAACCGCTGAGAACGCGAAGAGCGCGGAGTTCCCTTTTTTAATTCTCTGCGTGCTCGGCGGTCTCTGCGGTTAAATCATTCATGCCGGAACATCTTGTTTTTCTCGAACAAATGCGGCGCGAAGATGAACAATCCCTTTCCAGCGACCAACAATGTGCCATCAAGCAGGTAAATCTCACCGCGGGCATAGATTTTTCGCCCGTTCCGGCGTGTGACATAGCCCCTGATGGTAATGCACTGTTCCAGCGGGACCGGCTTGCGATAGTTGATCTCGATTTTTGCCGCCGCAACCGTATAGCCCGCCTGCCAGACCGCCGCGCCCATCACTTCATCCAGCACTGCCGCCGAAAGCCCGCCGTGCGCGTGGCCGGGCGGTCCCTGCTGCGCCAAAGTCAACGTGAACTCAGACGAGACCACGCCCTTCTCATCCACATACCAGTGCAGACCGAGGTTATGCGGGTTCTCGGAGCCGCAGATGAAACAGGAGCCGTGCTCGGGGAGTTGTTTGAGTGTGGGGTATGATGTTGTCATGGAGGGTATTGTAATGGCTTTTTCTTCTTCATGGTTCAAAAAAAGAGACAGTCGCTTATGAAGGACTGTCTCTTCAAGAACATGTGTAGCTAAGGTTTATCGGCCAGCCTGCAATCGCTCAGCCAGCCACAGCTTGATAATGGATTGCCGCGAAACGCCCAGCCGCTTGGCCTCGCGGTCGAGCGCACTCAACATCCAGACAGGCATCTCCATGTTGATGCGTTTCTGTTCTTCAGCAGGACGGCGTGCTTTTGATAGGTCAAGATATTCGATAATGTTTTCTCCATCATCGAATTTTTGATCGAACTCAGTGGCTTTCGTGTTCATACAAGTCAATCTCCTCGTCTCTTGAACGCCGCACAGAAATAATCCTGATGTTTTCGTCGCGATAGGTAATCACTGCCGACCAATGTTTATCTGCAATTTTCCCAATGACCAGAAAACGCGGCTCGTCCAGGTTTCTGGCAGGGATTTCGAGATAGGCCTCGTCATCCCATAACTGTTGTGCTTGCTCGAAATCAATCCCATGCTTGGCATGATTCGAAACGCTCTTGCGCGGGTCATATTAAAAAGGCATATATATAAAATTATACCAACAAACTCCTTTACTGCAGACAGCCGGCTATTGGCATCGCCGGTGGATGGAACCCACCGGCTATTCATACAAAGCCGTCTAAAGACGGCTGGCATAGCCCGCTTTCGCGACATCGTCCCCGAAGGGTGAGCACCCTTTAGGGCAGCGGGCTTCGTAGGGATAGCAGGGGATTTCAATCCCCGGCGTTGGGCTGTGAAATGAATGTTATCACTTCTGTCCACCATAGTAATCCAGAATCGACTGGCATCTCGTTATGCTTGGCGCCTTCGAACACCCATAATTTCTTATTTGCCGTAATTGACTCATACAGCCTTTGTCCATGCTGCACCGGGACAACCTCATCGTTGCCAGCCAGGATAACAGCGATATTTCCTTCAAACCCTTGCAGGTTATCGATATTATTGTATTGGTCTAGGACCAACCAACGTGCCGGCAGGTACCAGTAATGAGTTTGCGCTACGTTTGGCAGTGTATCCCAAGACGTAAACATGACCAATCCTTTTATGGGCACCTCGCCTTTGCTGACAGCGCCGGAAACGACACCACCCCCGAGCGACTCCCCCCAAAGAAACAGCGGCTCCCCGTATGCCTGATGGGCAAGCCTGATCGTTTTGAGCGCATCTTGTACCAAGGCATCTTCGCTGTGCCCTCCAGTTCGACCCCCATAACCGGGATATTCGGCCAGGATAACGCGTAAGTTATGGGTTGAAAGCGCTCTGGCGTAGAAACTGCGATGATAGGCTGCGCCTGCGTTGCCATGGAATACGATCACAGTCCCCTTTGCGTTAGCCGGTTCTGCCTGATCGATGTAGCCTTGAAAGTTTTCGAGGGAAGGCCAATGGTGTAGTCCTTCGGCGCTGGCCTGTTGCTTTGATAACTGCGGGCCCATCGGCAGGTACAACAGTTTGCGCTGGAAGATGAACACCACAAGGCATAGGGCTGCATATCCGATCAGAACAAATATCAATGTTTTCCAGATCATTTGAGTAACAACATTTTTCATGCAAGGTGATTATCCACTTGGCTTCCAAAGACAGAATTGTGCGGGTTTTCGGAGCCGTAGATAAAGCACGAGCCGTGTTCGGAAAGTTTTTTGAGAGCTGGAATTGATGGCATAGATGTATTGTAATTTGTTTTTATGGTTAAATACTCCCTATGTCTAAAGCAAAAAAATCCCACCCCCTCACCCGTCTCTGGGGCTACGCCCGTGTGCATCGCCGCGCGATGGTGCTGGCCTCGTTGTATTCCATCCTCAACAAGATATTCGATCTAATGCCTCCACTCCTGATCGGCGCTGCCGTGGACACCGTCGTCCAACAGCAAGATTCTTTTATTGCACGGCTCGGCGTTTCCGACGTCGGAAATCAATTACTGGTACTGGCTGGTTTAACGGTCGTCATCTGGGTCTTTGAGTCGCTCTTCCAGTACCTCTACCAGGTGGCCTGGCGTAACCTGGCGCAGACGCTGCAGCACGAGCTGCGCATCGACGCCTACGACCACGTCCAGCACCTCAAACTGGCCTATTTCGAAGACCGCACCACCGGCGGCCTGCTAGCCGTGCTGAACGACGACATCAACCAGCTTGAGCGCTTCCTGAACGTGGGCGTCAACGACATCTGGCAGGTGGTCACGACCGTACTGGTCATCGGCGGTATCTTCTTTTATACGGCCCCGAGCGTTGCCTGGATGGCAATGCTGCCCATGCCCTTCATCATCTGGGGCTCGATCCGTTTCCAGCGTACGCTTGCGCCGCGCTATGCCGCCGTCCGCGCGCAGGTTGGGATGCTCAATGCGCAGCTGGCCAACAACCTGGGCGGCATCGCCACCATCAAGAGCTTCACCGCCGAAACCCACGAACTGGGGCGCGTGACCCTTGAAAGCAACCGCTACCGCGAAGCCAACCGCGATGCCATTGCGCTCAGTTCCGCCTTCGTGCCGCTCATCCGCATGCTGATCATGGGCAGTTTTATCGCTATCCTGGTCTCCGGCGGGCAGATGGCGCTGGATGGCAGGCTGGCGGTTGGCGCCTATTCCGTCCTGATCTTCATCACCCAGCGCCTGCTCTGGCCGCTCACCAGCCTGGGCGACACGCTCGACCTGTACCAGCGCGCCATGGCCTCCACCGACCGCGCCCTCGACCTGCTGGATGCCGACGCCCTGCTCCCCGATGGAGAGACCGCCCTGGACGTTCAAAAAGTTGACGGTGAGATCGAGCTCGAAAACGTCAGCTTTGAATACGCGAGCAGCGAGAACCAATCCGTCATCCACGATCTGTCGCTGAAGATGCCCGCGGGCGAGACGATCGGCATCGTCGGCTCGACCGGCGCCGGGAAGACCACCCTGGTCAAATTGCTGCTGCGCTTCTATGACGTGCAATCTGGCTGCATCCGTCTCGACGGGCACGATCTGCGCGACCTGCGCGTCAAAGACCTGCGGCGTGCCATTGGCTTCGTCAGCCAGGATGTCTACCTTTTTCACGGCACCGTCCGCGAGAACATCGCCTACGGCACCTTCGACGCCACCGACGAGCAGGTTGTCGAAGCTGCTAAAATCGCTGAAGCGCACGACTTCATTATGTCCCTGCCGCAGGGTTACGATACCATCGTCGGCGAGCGCGGACAGAAGCTTTCCG
>JAABUE010000153.1 GCA_011389535.1 Anaerolineales bacterium | reverse complement strand
CGTTCGTTTTTATATACCTGTTGTGAACATTCTACAATAAAATCAAAAATCTAACGTGTATAATTATTCATATGACGAGGAAACTCCGAATATTTCTTGGCCTTCTCATCCTGGTTGTTTCGCTGACGCTGCTGGTCTGGAGCCTGTGGCCAGTGGAGTACGAAACGCGTACACAACCGGTCGAGCCGTCGCAGATGCAGTTGCCGACCCCCTCATCGTTCTTCTCAAGTCCCGGGCCTGTCTGCTGAACCGGATCATGAGCCAACGTCGAAACATTACCCTGTTACTCACCGGGCTGGCGTTGATCGCGGCCAGCCTGGCCTGCGGAGCGGGATCAGAGCCAGAAGCTGCTGTTCCCGAGATGACTGCTCCGGTTGAAGCTGGTGAGCCTGAAGAACCGGCCGAAGAAGAGCCGGCAGCCGGGGAACCGCCCCCGCCGGTCGCGCCGCCAACACCGATTTCTACCCTTGTTCCAACAACCGGTGGGGAGGAAGAGCCGCAGCCCGCTATCCCTGAGTCCCGCCGCCTGACGTTGGAATTCCCGCCTGTCATGCGCACGGGCGACTCGGCCCGCATCCGCATGCAGTTGGAAGTGGACGACCAGGGGAATATCACGCCGACAGCGCTGGTCGAGGGAAATGTGATCAGGGGGGAAGTGGTCGAAATCCCCAATTTATATGAAACGCATAATGTAATCGCAGAAGCCCGCCTGGACACGGCTGGCATGGAAGTGCAGCCGCCAGGGACGGTCAGCGAGCCGTTAACCCGTGGACAAGCGGCCACTTTTTATTGGAGCGTTCGCCCCAATGAATCAGGAAATTACGAGGGAACAGCCTGGTTGCATCTGCGCTTCGTACCCAAGGGAGGCGGCGAAGAGAACCGCATCCCGGTTTCAGTACAGTTTTTGGAAATCGAGGCCAGGTCCTTTCTGGGATTCCTGAGTGGTAATATGGCGCGTAGCATAGGAATGTTGGGATCGGTCATTGGCAGTGTACTGGGTTTCCCCTTTGTGGATGATCTGGCGAAATGGCTATGGAGAAAGACAAGAGGAGGCGGCTTGAAGAGTTAACAGAGGTTGCAGAAAAAATACGACTAATGTACTCTACAAATTCGTGACGAATATCACCTGATTTATTGACATGCATTCGTATGCCCCGATTGGGCGATATGGTACAATGCCAGCGACCCAAAAAAGGGCAATTCTTTAACTTTTGGGAGTGCTTTATGCAAAATGAATGGCTTTACATCGGACTCTTCCTGATCGTTGGAGTGGCTCTCCCGGCTGCCGCGCTGGTTCTGGCGTGGTTGATTTCGCCCAAGAAGTCAAATCCCATAAAAGACAGCACATATGAGTGCGGAATGGAAACCGTCGGCGAAAGCTGGGTCCAGTTCAAGGCGCAGTATTACATCTTCGGACTGGTCTTCCTGATCTTCGATGTGGAAATGGTCTTCCTGTTCCCGTGGGCTGTCGCTCTGGGCAAATTACCGCTTTTTGCAGTGGTGGAGGGTATCATCTTCATCCTGATCCTCGTAGCCGGGTTGGCCTACATTTGGCGCAAGGACGCGTTGGAGTGGGTTTGATTTAGTTCCAAAAATAGAAAGGCTGATAGGAAACCCTCCTCTCAGCCTTTTATTTGTGTCCCCTGCCGGGGATGATATCCCCTACAGGGAAGATATTTTGAGGAGCGTTCCATGAATTTTTGGAAAGACCCGATTCAAGTGACGGCGGACTGGTTGATGAGTCTCTTTACCGGCTGGGGTATGGCGGAAGGCCTGGCGAATATTCTCATTAATCTGCTCGGGATCGTCATTTTGATCACCATCATGCTGGTGATCGATATCCTGTTGGTCTGGATCGAGCGCAAAGTCGTTGCGCGCTTCCAGGACCGGCTGGGGCCGAACCGCGTGGGTCCGTTTGGCTTGATCCAGCCATTTGCTGACATCATCAAACTGTTCATCAAAGAGAACATCACCCCGGTGGGCGTGGACAAGGTGGTCTACAACCTGGCCCCGATCCTGTCGGTGTTCTCTGTGCTGATCCTGTGGGCAATCATCCCGCTGGCGCCGCAAATCCTTGGCGTGGACTTGAACGTTGGCCTGTTGTACCTGGTAGCGGCTGGGGCGATCGGCACCCTGTCGATTATTATGGCGGGCTGGTCTTCGAATAATAAGTTCGCGCTGCTGGGCGCCTTCCGCCAGGTAGCCGCCATGATTTCCTACGAAATCCCGATGGTGGTGGCGCTGCTTATCCCGACCGTCCTGGCCGGGACGATGGGCATGCTCGGCATCAGCCAGGCGCAGCAAGGCATGTGGTACGTCTTCCTTTCGCCGTTGGGCGCGTTGATCTTCCTGATCAGCGCGGTGGCAGAGCTGGGACGCGCGCCCTTCGATTTGAGCGAAGGCGAATCTGAAGTAGTGGCCGGCTTCCACATCGAATACTCGGGCATGAAGTTCGGCTGGTTCTATGCCGGGGAACTGCTGCATGCCTTCACTTTTGGAGGCTTCTGGGGCATCCTGTTCTTCGGCGGTTATCACTTCTTTGGGCTGGAAAACTGGGGCCCGCTGGTGGCCGCAGCGATCGTTCTCTTTAAAGCATTGATTGGTTACTGGGTCATCATGTGGATTAAGTACACGCTAATGCGCATTCGCATCGACCATATGTTGGCCTTCAACTGGAAGTTCTTGGTGCCACTCTCCCTGGTTGTTCTCATGGTGACGGCTTTGCTCAACACGATTCTGCGCGACGCCTCGACCTGGATCCTGGGCTTGAGCATGTTCCTGTCAAATGCCTTGATTGCCTGGATCACGATCGAGATCCTGCGCAGCCGCAGCCGGAAAGAGCGCGAAAATGCAGAAGGTCTAGCGCAGCCTACGATGGAAGCGGCGCAACATTAATAGGCGGGAGGAACTGATATGACAATTCTCTTTCTGATAACTGCGGTGGTCATCCTCGCTTCGGCTGTGATGGTGGTGAGCTCTCGCAACCTGGTGCATGCCGCGTTGTGGCTGGTCTCCGCGCTTTTCGGCGTTGCAGTGCTGTATGCCCTGCTGGACGCCGGATTCATGGCGGTGGTGCAGGTGGTGATCTACATCGGCGCGATCGCGATCCTGTTCATCTTCGCCGTCATGCTGACCCGCCGGGAAATGCGCGACACAGGCCCGGGCTTGAACAAGAACTGGTGGGTCTCTGCCGTGATGAGCATTTTGACCTTCGGTGGTCTGGCATATCTGCTCTCCAGCTGGAGCGGTTTCTCGCAAACCTCAGCAGATATCCCGGTGGGGTTCGATGCGGTGACCGCGCTGGGTGAGGCCTTGATCTCTCCCGATGCGTTCGTCCTGCCGTTCGAAGTGGCCTCCGTCATGCTGGTAGCGGCATTAGTCGGCGCGGTCTACATTGCGTTCAATCCCCGCATTGGGGATACTCGAAAATAGGAGCAGACATGATCCCACTTTCCTGGTATCTCATTCTCTCCGCCGCGCTGTTCAGTATTGGCCTGTTTGGTGTGCTGGCCCGCAGAAACGCGATCGCCATCCTGCTGGGCATTGAGTTGATGCTGAACGCGGTGAATATCAACCTGGTGGCTTTCTGGCGCTATTTGGACCCGGTCCGGATCACCGGCCAGGTGTTTGCCATTATCGTTTTCGCCGTGGCGGCTGCGGAAGTTGCGGTCGGCCTGGCGTTGGTGATCTCGGTCTACCGCAACCGTAAGACGGTGGTGGCCGATGAACTCGATATGATGAAGTGGTAGGGACACGTTATGGCACCTGAAACTTTGATCTGGCTAATCCCCCTCCCGCCCGTCCTGGCGTTCTTCCTGATCGTGCTGTTCACAAACAAGAGCAAAGCCCTCAGCCACACGATTGGCGTTGGCGCGGCGGCTCTCTCGTGGCTGGGCAGCATGGTGGTGTTTTTCACTGCCATCGGCGTAGAGCACCTGGGCGAGCACCCGCTTGAATCGTCAATCCCCTGGCTGCCGACAGGGGATACCTGGTTCAACATCGGCGTATTGATCGACCCGCTCGGCGCGGCAGTGTTGTTCTTTGTATCCATTACGATCTTCATGATCTTCCTGTACAGCGTTGGCTACCAAAACTTCGGACAGCCAAAGGGCGATCACGACCGGCCCGGTCTGCCCCCTCATGGCGCAACCGTTACGGATGAGCATGGACACAAGCATGTTGTGCCCTCGGTCGAGCCGATGTACTCGCGCTTCTTTGCCTTCCTGGCCCTGTTTGCCTTTGGCATGTACGTGCTGGTGGTCTCCGATAACCTGCTCACATTGTTCGTCGGCTGGGAGATCATGGGTCTTTGTTCATACCTGTTGATCGGCTTCTGGTATGGCAAGGAATCAGCCCGGGATGCGGCCATCAAAGCCTTCATGACCACCCGCATCGGCGACGTATTCATGTTGCTGGGCATCGCTTTCCTATACAGCGCGACCGGTACGCTCACCTTCCGCGAAATCTTTACGGAAGAAACGTTAAGCATGCTGGCTTCTACGCCCGCTTTTCTCGGCCTTTCGGCGGCTGGCGCGATCGCGTTGCTGCTCTTCATCGGCACGATTGGCAAATCCGCGCAATGGCCGCTGCACGTCTGGCTGCCGGATGCGATGGAAGGCCCGACCCCGGTCAGCGCGATGATCCATGCAGCCACGATGGTCTCGGCTGGCGTGTACGCTGTCCTGCGTATGTTCCCGCTGTTGACCGCCGGCTGGCACGAGGGCTCAACTCTGCTCCCGACCATGACCATTGTGGGGTTCATAGGTACCTTCACGGCGCTGTTTGCGGCCACCATTGCTGTCGCCCAAAACGACATCAAGCGTGTGCTGGCCTACTCGACCATCTCGCAATTGGGCTTTATGATCGCAGCGCTGGGTATCGGCGCGTACGTCGCCGCGGCTTTTCACCTGATTACGCATGCCTTCTTCAAGGCGCTGCTCTTCCTGGGGTCCGGCTCGGTCATCCACGGCATGGAGCACGGTGTCCTGCACACCGGCAACCATAAAATAGATCCACAGGACATGTTCAATATGGGCGGCCTGCGCAAGAAGATGCCCATCACCTTCTGGACCTTTCTGATCGGCGGCTTTGCGCTCTCCGGGTTCCCGATCATCACGGCCGGCTTCTGGTCCAAGGACGAGATCCTGGCGGATGCCT
>JAABUE010000152.1 GCA_011389535.1 Anaerolineales bacterium | reverse complement strand
TTGGCAGTCCGTATTGTTCGCCGTCCCGTTTCTGCAGGGCCCGGTACTGGACAGGGTCCCAGTCTTGGATCGTCTCCTGGTCCAGGTCGGCCTCGATGTACGGGCGCAGGTCCAGGGTCTGGTCCTCCTGAGCAAGAATTGGGAAAAAGGAACAGCAGGCCGCAAAAACATCCGGCGCGACGCCAGCTCGCATGTCCTCCAGCAGTCTTTCTTCCACGTTCACAGGATCAGGTACATAGAAGACGCGAATATTCGGGTGAGTGCTATGGAACTGCTCCAACATCTGCTGGGCCATCAATGGAAACCATTCGGTGCGCCAGTCTTGATAGACAAGCTGCACTTCATTGGAGGCGCCGGTTGTTGGTGTGCTCACAAAAGGCCGGCAGGCATTCAATAACGCCCCACCAGAAAAGAGACCGGCCAGTTTGAGAAAATCACGCCGGGAAAGAGCATATTTGGCTGCGCCTGGATCCCCCACAATGGAAAGATTTGATTTAAGCGCCATACTTGAAGCTTTCATACCAGCTTATTTTGCAAAGCTAAAGTAACCGCATGGGTGCGGCTGTTAACCCCGAGCTTGGAGAGGATGCTGCTCACATGGAATTTGACTGTCGAGCGGCTGACCACCAATTGTTCGGCAATGTCGGGGTTGGAAAGACCTGAAACCATCAGGGACAGGATCTCGCGTTCGCGCGAAGTCAGGTCACTCCCAACGGCCGGGGGGTTCTGGCTGGCCTGGATCAGCACGTGCGCGGCCTCCGGCGCCAAGGTAGGACGTCCGGCGTGTGCGGCCCTGATCGCGGTTACCAGCTCATTGGCTGAGACATTCTTGAGCAAGTATCCAATCGCTCCCGCCCTAAGTGTTCGCTGGACCAGATCATCTTCTTTAAAGCTAGTCAGCGCAATGACCTGGGTTTCCGGACAGTTTTCGCGGATAGCCTGCGTAGCGGCTGCCCCGTCCATCCCGGGCATCACCAGGTCCATCAGAACCACATCCGGGTTCAGATTCTTACACAGGCGAACCGCCTCCTCGCCGCTGGCCGCCTCCCCAACGAAATCCAGGTCATCGAAGACCATCAAAAAGGCGCTCAGGCCGCTTCGTACAACGGCGTGATCGTCCACAATTATGACGCGAATAGGTTTTTGGTCGTCCATAACTACCTTCCTTCCGGAAAATACCGGCTACCTTTTTCATGGTACTCGATTGTCCGACAAAGAATAAGGGTTACTTGTTCTGCTCTAAAAATGACAAACATCTTAAGATTTTAAGATCATGAGCATGCCAACCTGGGCAGGTGGAGTTGTCTGCGCATATATGCGCCTTCACCTGGCCAGTTGGCGAGGACGAATACCCTTCAATGGTCCGGTTTCGCTTCCCCCCAGTTGTCGGGTGTATTCGCAGGCTATTTGTTTTATGCTGGTAACAACGAACCAGCTCTTCAAGCTGTAAACAAAAAACTGGAGAATACTTATGGATACTGCAATCAGTCACTTTGGGCAATGGGGAAGCGTGGTGCTCTGGATCATCATGGGCGCGGTCTTTCTTTTCTTTACCCCATTCTACAAAAAGAGCCAGCAAAAGCCTTCCGGCGTCTACCTGGCATTCATCGTTGCGATGGCATTTGAAATGTTTGGCATCCCGATGAGCATGTATATCCTGGCCTGGGTTTTCGGCCGCAACTTGCCAGACGGAATCCTGTGGGGTCACACGCTTTACAGCTACTTTGGACACACTGGAATGTACATCGGCACAATATTGAGCCTGAGCGGTGTTTTGCTGGTGGTGCTGGGTTGGAGCGTCATCTTCAAGCGCTATTGGAGCAAGGACGAAGGCAAAGGCGAACTCGTGACGAGCGGCATCTATGCTTTCATCCGCCATCCGCAATACACTGGCTTCATGCTGATTACCCTGGGCATGCTCTTTGACTGGGCTACTCTCCCCATGCTCATTATGTGGCCGGTACTGGCAGCACTTTATTACAAGCTGGCCAAAAAGGAGGAAGCTGATATGCTGTCTGAGTTCGGGGAGCAATACAAACTGTACAAGCGCATGACCGGCATGTTCCTGCCTCGCCTGGGACCGGGATATCGACCGGAAAAGGTCACCCCACTTTCATGAAATAAGGTGATGACATACCCCCTGACCACATGACCAGGGAAAATACTCCCCTTCAGGACAGCCCCAAATCCCCCCCTTCACCCGAGGTGAAAGGGGGGATTTCGTTTTATGCTTAAGATACAAAAACTTGTAAGGTGAAGGTTCAAGATGAAGATTTTATTAGCCGACGATAACCCTGAAGTCCGTTCCGCTCTGCGATTGCTATTGGAGCAGGAACCAATCTTGGCTATGGTCATGGAAGTTACTGATACACAAGGTCTGCTTGCCCACTTGAGAGAAAACTGCCCCATGGTGATCCTTCTGGATTGGGAACTGCCGGGGCTGCATAGCAGTGATTTCTTGGTGTTGGTTCGATCACGCTGCCCGGAAATGAAGGTCATTGCCTTGAGCAGCAAATTTGAAGCCCGCCAGGAAGCCCTGGCTGCCGGGGTGGATGCATTTGTCAGCAAGGCAGAACCGCCCGAAAAAATTCTGTCTGCCGTATGCTCGTTCATCCCAGGTCTAACAAACGAATAACTGACGTTCGGTTAGGACTTTAGTAACCCGAACAAATGAGACCCGAAGTCGCAACCGTGAACGCCTCTTCCCGTACATTAATAATGTAATGTACGAAAAGGCACAATTGCAAACGCAGAATTACTTTATCGAGGCAAAGATGAACCATACTCTCAACAACAGCCACTCGCTGGCTGCGGCGATCACCAAAGAAGCCAGCAAACAAACTTACTACACAATCCGTTTGTTCGTGGACCGGGATCGCGTCGGCGATGCGTACCGGGCTTACGGCTACTTCCGCTGGGTGGACGATGTCCTCGATGCGGAAACAGGCCAGCGGTCAGAAAAGATCGCCTTCGTCAATCGCCAGAAGTCCCTTTTGGAAGCCTGTTACCGGGGTGAAATCCCGGAAGGCCTGAGCGCTGAAGAAGGGATGCTGGTCGATTTGGTCCGGGATGACACCGCAAAGAACAGTGGCCTGCAATCCTACCTTCGAAACATGATGGCGGTCATGGTTTTCGATGCGGAACGCCGGGGACAGGTTATCTCGCAGGCTGAATTATCCGGATATTCGCGAGCGCTGGCTGTGGCTGTTACCGAAGCGATGTACTATTTCATCGGTCATGATGACCCATCGCCCAGCCACGAAGCACGCTACCTGGCAGTGACCGCTGCCCACATCACCCACATGCTGCGGGACGCATTCGAAGACGCACAGGCCGGTTATTTCAACATCCCGCGCGAATACCTTCAGGCAAACGGATTGTCTCCACAGGATGTTGAGAGCATGGCCTACCGTGAGTGGGTTTGCGGTAGAGTTCAACTGGCGCGCATGTATTTTAAAGCAGGCCGGGAATGCACGGCCCAGGTAAAGAACCTGCGCTGCCGGCTGGCAGGCTTCGCTTATACGGCCCGCTTTGAGTGGATGCTGCGCGCTATCGAGCGGGATAACTATTGCCTGCGCCCCGAATATCCCGAACGGAAGAGCCTGCGTGCTGGCCTGTGGATGATCTGGCTGACACTTGCTTCCGTGCTTGCGTCACCCCGGATGCGGGCAAATCCCCAATCCCTGACAGTACAAAATCTACGGATCAAAGAGCTATGAAAACAAAAAACGTTATCGTGATCGGCGCTGGCATCGGCGGGATCACCGCTGCTACTCATCTGGCAAAACAGGGTTTGCATGTTACCGTAATCGAGAAAAATGCCCGTCCCGGCGGACGCTGCGACCGCCTCAGCCGCGATGGCCACCATTTCGACACCGGCCCGACCCTTATGGTCATGCCCTTGCTGTACGAAGCCGAATTTTCTGCGCTGGGGGCGTCCATGCGCGAAATGCTGGATTTGCAGCGCGTCGACCCGACCTATCACCTGGCCTTCGATGACGGCAGCCAGCTGGCGCTTACATCCGATATGAAATCCTTACAGGAACAGCTAGAAAGGTTCGAACCGGGCAGCTTTCAGGGTTTCCTGCGCTACATGGAAGAGGGCCATCGACATTACCACCTTGGGATCGAAAAACTGGTCCATCCCGATTTTCGCAAGGCAACCGACTTTTTCAAGCTTGGAAATATTCCTCTTATTAAGCAGGTAAAGCCGCTGGTGAAACATTATGCCAATATGTCCACCTATTTCGACGACCCGCGTTTGAAGGCGGCCTTCACGTTCCAGGATGTTTACATGGGGCTGAGTCCCTTCGATGCCCCCGCCACCTTTTCGATGATGCCCTACACCGAGCTGGCCCATGGTGTCTGGTATCCCAGTGGCGGTATGTACCAGGTGGTGGAAGCGCTCATGGCCCTGGCGCGCGAAGCCGGGGTGGAATTCGTCTTCAATGCAACAGCCGAGCAAATTAACGTTAACGACCAAAACACGCATGGGGTAACGGTGGACGGACAACAGCTGAAGGCGGATGCAGTCCTGGCGAACGCCGACCTGCCCTACGTCTACCAGAACCTGCTCCCACAGGACGGCCAGGGGAAAAAGCTGGAACGCAAGAAATATTCCTGCTCTGTTATCAGCTTCTTCTGGGGACTGGATAAGCCTTATGAAACGCTCCCCCCGCATACTCTCTTCCTGGCGAGCGATTACCGCGAGAATTTCGACAGCATCATCCGGGACCTGAACCTGCCAGCCAATCCCAGTCTTTATATCCATGCCCCGGCCAGGCTCGACCCATCCATGGCTCCACAGGGACAGGACACCCTGATCGCCATCGTCCCGGTCGGGCACATGTCCGCGAACGGGGAGCAGGATTGGGGCAGCCTGCGCGACCAGGCCCGGGGGCACGTCTTCCGCCGTCTGCAAACTCTGGGCATCCACGATCTGGAAGAACACATCAAATTCGAAGTGAACTTCACGCCGCTCTCCTGGCGTAAGCGCTACAACCTGGTTAAAGGCTCCACCCACGGTCTGTGCCACAACCTGAGCCAGTTGGGCTACTTCCGCCCTGATTTCCAACATCCGCGTTATCACAACCTGTACTTCACCGGGGCCAGCACGCGACCGGGCACGGGTATGCCAACCGCCATGGTCTCCGGCCGCCAGGCCGCCCGGCGGATCATGGA
>JAABUE010000151.1 GCA_011389535.1 Anaerolineales bacterium | reverse complement strand
GGGCGTGCTGGTGGCCTTCGTGCTGTATATTTCGCGTTTCTTCGACCCTATTCGTGACCTGTCGCGCCGCTTCGATACCCTACAGTCCACCATGGCGGGAGGCGAAAGGCTGCTCGGTCTGCTGGATACCGAGGTCGAGGTGCCAGACGCGGAGGACGCCCGTGAACTGGGGGCAATCCGGGGTGCGGTCCGGTTCGAGAACGTCTCCTTCCACTACAGCGACGACCCCACCCTCGTCCTGGCGGATGTCGACCTGGACATCCGCCCCGGCGAGACGGTCGCCTTCGTGGGCGAGACCGGGGCCGGGAAGACCACCATCATCAAGCTGCTGGCCCGCTTCCACGACCCGACCTCCGGCTGCGTGCACGTAGACGGCCACGACCTGCGGACGGTGACCCAGGCCAGCCTGCGCCGCCAGATGGGCATCGTGCTGCAAGACCCGTTCCTGTTCAACGGGACGGTCAAGGAGAATATCCTGTTCGGTCGATTGGACGCCACGGACGCAGAGGTGATCGCCGCCGCCAAAGCGGTAGGAGCGCACGAGTTCATTACAGCGCTGAAAAACGGTTACGACTCGCCGGTGGAGGAGGGCGGCGTGCTGCTCAGCGTGGGGCAGCGCCAGTTGATCTCGTTCGCGCGCGCCCTGCTGGCCGATCCCCGGATTTTGATCCTGGACGAAGCCACCTCCAGCGTGGATATGCAGACCGAGGGGATCATCCAGCGCGCGCTAGCGCGCTTGTTCGAGGGGCGCACGTCCTTTGTGATCGCCCACCGCCTGAGCACCATCACCAACGCCAGCCGGATTGTGGTCATACACGACGGGCGCATCGTGGAGCAGGGAGTGCACCAGGACTTGTTAGAAAAGCAGGGGGTCTACTATGAATTGTATAAGACCGGGTTCCAGGAGTAGAGGCCCCACCCGGCCTTCGCGAAGTACACTTTAAATTGCCCCCAAAGACGACAATTTAATCATTCGATTGGCCCTATAAATTCCCCACTGTAACCCTGCGAACAGCTTTATAGGGTTGCGGTACTGGGGCAGAGGGGGCAAAAAATCCCATAAAATCATGTTATGAATTTGCAAGAAAAATTAAGTGTCTTGTCCGCTACCATATGGGCTGTAACACGTTTTTAGCCCGAACAAGATAGCCCGTCGAAGAAATGGAGATAGCAAAATGCACACAATGTCGCTGATCACTGAACATGAAGGCACGGAGGAATGGTTATGCCCATCCTGTGGCCGGCATTTGCTCGTAAGCTGGGACCCGGTATTTAAGAAAACAGTCCTTTTGGAAGGTGATCCAGCTGCAAAGCATACCGGTTTAAAGAAAAATGCGTTTACAGGGGATAAGAGGGATGTGCCGGCTGCTTTGCTTCCTGGACCACAAAGGGAACCCCTTGAAGATGCCAGGTTGGAACCCTGGGTTGCATGGATGGACCAGGTTGGATTTGAAGACCTGTGGAACTGGGACGTCCAGTAAACCTTGGAAAAGTAATCCCTGCCTGTGATCGGGCGCTCATAATTTTCGCTCAATGCTGTGGCGATGGTACAATTTCTTAGTCAGTAAAATCATTGTACTCGTTCCAAAAAGGAGTGAAACTATGGATGAAATCGTAAAGCTTGTGTCTCAAAAGACTGGCCTGAACAAGGATATGTCAGAACAGGCGGTCAAGGTGGTGCTTGACTATCTCAAGAAAAAACTGCCGGCTCCGGTCGCCGCGCAGGTGGACTTGGTCCTGAAGTCCGGCTCGGCGGCGGATGCGCTGGGGGGCCTGTTTGGCGGCAAGAAGTAAGCATCCTTACTATACATCGTCCCAAAGGTTCTCTTATCGTATGCATGTATAAGATAAACCTTCGAGACGTTTTCCTTAACAGGATGGTTTCTCTCTTACTTCCCTAACGGCTTCGTATTCCCCTTCCTGACACTTTTATCCGCGTACATATTTGCATCCGCCCGTTTCAATGCCTCGTGGAGGTCTTCTTTCTCGTTGGCCACTCCCAGGCCGATCGAGATTTTGATCGGTATGGCCCCATTTTCTCGGGCATATTGCTCTAGTTTAGCCTTGATGCGCGTCATCACTTGGCGGGCAGCCTTTGTTTCTGCATGCGGCAATAAAATGGCAAACTCGTCCCCGCCAATTCGAGCAAAGACTTCTTCTCCGCGCAGGATATCTTTGACAAGGTTGGTCAGTGTCTGGAGCAATGTATCGCCCCGGGCATGGCCGTAAGTATCGTTGATTTGCTTCAAATCGTCAGTATCCAGCATGATGATGCTGACCGGGAAGCGCCGGCCCTTTTGCAGCCGGTCCAGCTCAGCCTCGAAATATGTGCGGTTGTAAGCTCCTGTCAGTGCATCGTGGGTGCTGAGATATTGCAGGTCCTCCTGGATGCGCATCTGCTCGGTAATATCTGCCATGCCTGATAGCAGACCAAATTCTCCCTCAAAATCGATTGGGGTTATGTTAATCAGGCACCAGATCCGTCTTCCGGTTTTTGTTCTAAATTCGATCAGCTCATTTTGCATCTTTCCCCGTTCCTGTAGTTTGTCCAATACTTTGGCCCTGTCTTCGGGCTTGGCATAAAAATCCAGCCCTGTGTAGTTATGGATGTCTTCTGCTGTGAGCTCGAACGTATCCAGCGCAGCCTGGTTCACCTTGATAAGGCGCGCGTCAGATGGCCTGGTAATCACCACCGGGAACGGGCTGCTATCGAAGAGCTTCTGCAGATCGGCCTTGCTGCGCAATAACGCTGCTTCCTTACGTTTCAGGTCCCGGAAGACCAGGTCGAATGGATGCTTCAAGCCTGTCCGGATCAGTGCTTCGTAGAGGAGAAAGTAAGAAACCAGCATGATGAGGTGCCCAATTAAGTTGGCAGCATCGTAGACTCCCAGGTAGGCAGTAAACGCCAGCTCTGCACTGATCGATAGGACCAGGAACAGGATCAGGGCACGCAAAACGCTTAACTCGAAACTGTGTACGTTGACCAGCAAAGTCACGATAGAAGCAGCAAAGATCAGGATAATGATGTATTCGCTGACGATCTTAAAATTCGTGAGCCCTGTGCCTTCCACGTAACAGGCTGGGAAGTTCCCGCTGAAAACCATCCATAGAGACACGATACTCAAGAGGAGATAGCCGGCAATCATGGGCCAGACTGGAAAGCGCTTTTTAAGCCAGACGGGCGCAATGAGCAGCGAAACGCTCAGCATATAGCGCGCAAGGATCCAGAGCTGGGTTGGCAGGTTGGCATCATATCCCTCGAAAATATTCATCCCTTTGTAGGCAAGAGTATGCACCAGTTCGATCAGGCCGACAAATAGAAAAGCAATGCCGATGAAAAGGAAGTAACTATCCTCCATCCAGCTCCGCGTGTTCCAGGCCAGAAAAAAAATACTGCTCATCACAATCACAATAAACACTTCCACGAGAGTGTGGAACAGCAGATAGTTGTACAGGCTGGTCCCATAAAGCGCGCTGGTGAGCGCAAAAACGAGCAGGACACGAGTTAATGTATTGGCGGATTTCATGGTCAGTCTTCGGAATAGCATGGCTATAAAATCATCGGGAGATAATCGACGAGTATAGCACAGGGGCTGGCCTGGCATGCGTGCCTATGAGATAAAATTGTGCGGATGCCTGAACAGTTTTTGCTTATGGTCCGACAGCTTGTTGTTCTTATGGTCGGTTTCGGTTTAACCGCCTGCCTTCCATCCCAAGTAGATAGAAAACAGGCTGTTCCGGCGCTGCCAACCCCGCAGCTTCTGATCGTCACCTCCGTGCCGTCCACGCTAACGCCCAGCCCAACGGCAACGCCTACCACCGCAGGCTGGATCTACCCCTATACGATCGCAGGGCTGCGCGAACATGAATACCAGGGCGGGAAGGTCAGGGTCGGGGAACAGCTCAAAGAGACCGACATTTACACCAGCTACGAGATCACGTATCCATCCGATGGCCTGACCATTACAGGGGTTCTGCAGATTCCCAAAGCGGGGGTGGAGCCTTTCCCGGTCATTGTCATGAACCATGGCTTTTTCAACCGCGGTGTTTACAACTCAGGCGATGGCACCGACCGCGCCGCCGAGTTCCTCAACCGCCGCGGCTATCTCACGATCTCGCCCGATTATCGCAGTTGGGGCGGCTCCGAGAGCGGTTACAGCCTGTTTTATTCCGGCCTGGTCATTGACGTGATCAACCTGGTGCATGCCATCCCGTCCGTCCCGGAAGCCGATCCGGAACGCATCGGCATGTGGGGCCACAGCATGGGCGGCGGGGTGACGCTGAAGGTGTTGGCGATTGAACCGTTTGTCCTTCGTCTGCGCTCCCCTTCGATAGGCTCAGGATCGCCCCGCTCAGGAACCATCAAGGCCGCCATCCTCTATTCCACCGTCAGCGCCGACGATGCCGACATCATCGACCGCTGGGGCCCCGGCTGCATTGGCGACATCGCTGCGGGTGAAAGGCTCTACGGGTGCAATTCTTCGGATGTGCTCCCGCTCGACCTGCCCCCCGGCCTGATCCAGGCTTACAAGCAGGCCGCCTTCGATCCCGAACTGCTGGGACAGGTCGCGGCGCTTCATCACCTGGAGGATGTGTCTGCTCCCGTTCAAATCCACTACGGGACCGAGGACGGGAAGTTCATCAGCGGTACGCCGCCCGAGTGGTCTCGGAAGGCCTACGATGGTTTCATCGACGCCGGAAGGCAGGCCGAGATCTTCGCCTATGAAGGCGAAGGCCACTCGTTCCTGGCCGATCAGTGGTGGGCCTTCATGGAGCGCAGCGTGCGCTTTTTTGATGAGAATGTGAAATAGTTTATGTCACCGCGAGGAGGCCCTGAGCGGAGTGAAGCGAAGTCGAAGGGTCGACGTGGCGGTCTCCTTATAAACGGAGATTGCCGCGCTCCTTACGGTCGCTCGCAATGACATTATTACAGGAGCCTTCATGAACAACGTCCGCCCGCAGCTCAAGCTGCTCAACGAAGAACAGATCCGGCAACTGCATGATTACGCCCTGCGCATCCTCTCCGGGACCGGCGTGCGGGTGGACTCACCGTCCGTGGCAGAGCGGCTGGAGAGGACCGGGCAGGCCCGGGTCGAGGGGCGAAGCGTAAAGCTGTCCCCCGAGCTGGTCGAGTCTGCCATCCGTTCCGCACCCTCTACCATCCAAATGTATGGCCGTCATGGAAACCCGGCCTTCAGTCTCGGCGCTGAC
>JAABUE010000015.1 GCA_011389535.1 Anaerolineales bacterium | reverse complement strand
GGAGTTCGATGCCAATCTCTTCGGCAATCGACCTGGCTTTTTCGAATGTTGCCCGAGCACGGTCATCGAAAGGCATGGGCGGGCGGTTAAGTCCGCCCGTGATTTCGAGCAAGGTGCCATCCAGCATGGGTCTCAGCGCGCGCATCTCGGCTTCGATCCGTTCCCACTCGCCGGGCTGCATGATGCGCACATCGACCTGCGCGCTGGCTTCTTCGGGCACCACGTTTGAGACCGTGCCGCCATGGATCACACCGACGTTGAGGGTTGTCCCTCTGTCATAATTGGTCAGCTTTTGAATAGCCAGCACCTGATGGGCCATCTCTTCGATGGCGTTGCGGCCCTCTTCATGTGCGCCGCCTGCATGGGCAGCCCGTCCCTTCACCTTAATCCGGAACTCGCCTACGCCTTTGCGCCAGGTCTTGAGCGAGCCGTCCAGCAGGGCAGATTCCAATACCAACACCAATTCTGATTCCTTGGCAAGTTCCTGGATCAGAGTCTGCGACGAAGTGCTGCCAATTTCCTCGTCAGACGTGCATAAGAGAGTCACCGGCCGATTCAAGCCGCCAGCGTTTTTTAATTCTTCCATGGCCGCCAGGCTGATGACAATGCCTGCTTTCATGTCGAGTGTGCCGGGGCCGAAGATCTTGCCGTCCGCTTCGTGGAAGGGCGTCTTCTCCAGCGTGCCAAGCGGGAAGACGGTGTCCATGTGGCAGAGGATGAGAATGTGAGATTCGCCCTTCACCTCCGGACCCTCTCCCCCGCGGGGAGAGGGGAGAAAGCGCGCGATGATATGGTCACCGGCTTCTTTAACGGGAACAATTTGGACGTCCGCGCCGAGGCGGCGGGCTTCGTCCGCGACGATCGCGCCGAGGCGGTCCACGGCGGATTTGTCGGTCGAGGGCGATTCGGTCTCGACCAGTCGTTTGAGCAAAGATTTCATGTCCATGGTTTAGGTTTAGAGAACAAAGTGGAAAATGAGAACAATTACGCCAATCAACGCGCAATAAGCGGAGAAGATGTACAATGAATGGTGCCCCAGATAACGCAGCAGCCAGCGCACCGACATCCAGCCGACAATCGCTGCTGTTACAAACCCGACCGCCAGAGCCGGCAGGAATTCCGCCAGGCCCGGCATACGGATGATGTCCAGCATCTCGTAGCCTCCCGCCGCCAGCATGACCGGCACCGACATCAGGAACGCAAAACGCGCTGCGGACGGGCGGTCGAAGCCGCGAAACATGCCGCCGGAGATGGTCGAACCGGAACGGGAAGCGCCGGGAAAAACTGCGATGATCTGGAACAGGCCGACAACCAGCGCATCCAGCCAGGTCATCGAGGCAAGCTGGCGGTCTTTTGTGGTCAACGATTCGGCCAGAAATAGCAAAATGGCTGCAGCGAACAAGCGGATGGCAGCTTGCAGCAGGGGCAGCCTGAACAGGGCCTCCACTGCATCCTTCAGCAAGTAGCCCGCCAGCAAGGCCGGGACCGTCGCGATGAGGATATACCAGCCCATTCTGGCATTGTCAGGGAGGGTCTTGAAATCGCGCACACCACCCAGGTTCTTGACTGTATCCACGAAGATGGATACCAGGTCTTTCCAATAGTAAATGAGCAATGAAACAATCGTCCCGATCTGGACCAGCACCAGGAACGAGAACATGGCCCCGTCGGCGGGCAGACCGAGCAGTGTTTGACCGATCAATAAATGCGCCGTGGACGAGACCGGGATGAACTCGGTCAGTCCCTGAATAATACCGAGCAGAAGTGCGTGAACAACGGTCATATTTCTCCCATGTTATTTTAGAGTTTGCCAACCATCCAGATAGCGGAATTTGGTTTCAAAGCTTTTGGTCATTCCAAACTGCCCAAAATAGACGACTTTATACATCAAGCTTTCCCCTATGAAACTCTCCGGAAGGATCTTCCCTTTCGTTCCTTCCACGTTTGCGATGACACATTCGCGCCTGGCAAGCACATCAATGATCGAGAGCAGGCAGGCCTTGGGCGCGTTATCCTCATCGGTTTCTATCCATTCTTGAACGGAAAGGAAACGCGATTCTGGCGACCACAGACAGACTTCCCCAAAAACCCGGTCTGCAAATGAATATGGGAATCCCTCGATTGACAAGGAATAACCGGCTTGACCTGCCTGGACCAGACCGCTGTCCGTCAGAATGGCTTTATATTTTTTATTCGGAGATGGAAGCACAATTGGGTTTGACATTGGTTCTTTATCCTATCATTCCTTTAAATAATAAGAATTATCGATGAATGAATCCGGGTTGAATTTGGTCAGGGCGTGGATGATGCCGAGGATCAAAACGTGAAGTGGTGACACGGGGCTCCATTAACCATTCACTTTTCTTTTTGCATTATTTTCCCAGCGTTCAAGTAAGATTGGTCTTTGCTCCTCAAACGTTCCATCCGCAATATAGCCCCGGATATCTTCCACCAGTCGGATTAACGCCCGCAAATTGTGAATGGACAGCAGCGTCCCTGCCAGCAGTTCCTTCGCCACGATTAGATGCCGGATGTACGCACGCGTGAAAGTCTTGCAAGTGTAGCAATCACAGGATTCGTCGATCCGCCGCTCGTCGCGCGCGAAGCCTGCGTTCATCATGTTCAGGCGGCCTTCGGGGGAAAAGGCAGAATGATGGCGGGCGAGGCGGGTTGGCAGCACGCAGTCGAAGATGTCGATGCCGCGCGCGATGCCATTGATGATGTCTTCCGGGGTGCCGACTCCCATCAGGTAGCGCGGTTTGTCTTCGGGCAGCAGCGGCGTGACCACATCCAGCATGGCGTGCATCTCGTCTTTGGTTTCGCCCACCGACAGGCCGCCGATGGCGATGCCGGGCGTATCCAGCGAGGCGATGAATTCGGCGGAGACTGCCCGCAAATCCGGATCGATGCCGCCCTGCACGATGCCGAAGAGCGCCTGATCAGCGCGGCGCTTGGCTTTCAGGCTGCGTTCGGCCCAGCGGTGGGTGCGCTCCATGGCCAGTTTGATATATTCGTGGTCGTTGGGATCGGCGCACTCGTCGAAGGCCATGATGATGTCCGCGCCCAGGTTTTCCTGAATTCGGATGGATCTCTCGGGCGTGAAGCGGTGGGTCGAGCCGTCGATGTGACTCTTGAAGGTGACCCCATCCTCGTCCACGACACGGGTTTGGGCGAGCGAGAAAACCTGGAAACCGCCCGAATCGGTCAATATGGGACGCGGCCAGCGCATGAAACGGTGCAGGCCGCCGAGTTCGGCTACCAGATCGTCGCCGGGGCGCAGATAGAGGTGGTAGGTGTTGGAAAGCACCAGCGAGGCGCCCAGTTCGGCCACCTGCACCGGGGTGAGCGCCTTGACCGCTGCCTGCGTGCCGACCGGCGCGAAGACCGGTGTTTGCAGGGTGCCGTGAGGCGTGGTGAATATCCCTATGCGGGCGCGGTTGTTTTTAGCGATAATAGTAAAGTCAAACATCGGGATGATTATAAGTGAGAATAAACGAAAGCGTACGTTCAACACCTCCGGAGAGTCGATTATTTTGTGTAATGAGTTTTGGTAATCACCACGGAGCACACGGAGAGCACAGAGTTTCTCTTTTACTTTTCTCTGCGAACTCTGTACTTTGTGGTAAAAAGCACTCGATCAGATCTTGTTAGCCATTTGCCCATCTAGGGTTCATTCCTGAATTGGCACCAACTCCGTCGTCGTGTCCCGCGATGGGTCGCGCGACATATCTTCTACATAGTGAACTGATCCCGGCATATTGTACTTTTCCTTATACGCTGCGCTGACCAGGTCCTTCAAACGCTCGCTTCGCGTCTTTATCGCGCGAATAGGAATTTCTTTTTCACCTATAACAATAATTCCATGCGGATCTTCGAGGAAGGTCCGCCACCAGCTGCGCGGCTTGAGACTCCACGAGCGCACGAAGACGCGCCCTTCCACGACCACGGCCCAGATCCCGATGATGCGGTGGGTCGAGTCCACCCCCGCGCGGATGCCGATGATCTTTTCTTTTTGGATGTTCGCCAGGATATCGTCCGGGAAGCGGTGTCCTGAGCCTGTCGAAGGGCGATTCTTCGCTTTCATTTGCACATCTCCTACCTCAATTTTACAACAACCCTTGTCCCTGCTCTTTTCCCCGTTTATACTCCTTAGCATGTCAGAAATTATTATTTCGATTTCACTTAGCAAAATCCAAATACTCAAAAGACTTGCCTCCGAAAAAAGTCTTTCGCTAAATGATTTTCTAAGACAGGAAATCGAAAAATGGGCGGATAGAGAACTCAGATACCAGCAGCTAAAGAGAGACAGATTGCATTGATGAAAAAAGGTATAGATCTGGGCTTTCAAAACGATGAGCATCCTTCTCGAGATAGCCTTCACGAAGGATAACTTTTGTGATTCAGCGATAGTTTTGATGAAATCGTTAAAACCACATAATACGTCTTTATTTCCCCTCTCTCGTCTTGACGTCCTGATCGCTATCCTGATTGGTATCCTGAGCCTAGTATTGTATGTCCGCACGCTGGCGCCCTCCTTGTTATATGGGGATATCGCCGAGTTCCAGACACTTTCCTACACGCTCGGGATGACGCATGCCAGCGGCTACCCGACCCAAATCATTTTCGGAAAATTATTCACCTTCCTGCCATTTGGCGACATTGCCTACCGCGTCAATCTGATGTCGGCATTTTTCGGTGCGCTGGCTGCCGCTAACGTGTACCTGATCGTGCGGTTGCTGGGCGGCTGGCGGACGGCGGGACTCGTGGCGTCAATCGCGCTGGCGGCCAGTGTCTTCTTCTGGCGGCGGACGATCATCGCCGAATCGTATGCGCCCGCCGCCGGGATGCTGACGGTCGTCTGGCTGTCCGTCTTGCTCTGGCGGCATACTGATAAATGGGGCTGGCTCTTCCTGGCCGGGCTGGCCGGCGGTTTAAGTCTGGGCATCCACAGCACGGTCATTATGACAGGCGTTTCGGTATTGGTCTATATGTTGTTGACCGCCCGCAAACGGTCCGCGTGGATGGGGGCTGCCGCGGGTGTTGTCCTTGGACTGGCGCTGACCTTCACCTTTTTCCTATATCTCGACTATAACGACCCGCCTTCGAGCATCTATAACACCACCTATCGCACCAACCTGTCTGAGCGCGGGCTCACTCCAGAAGAATTCGATTCCCCTACCGACCGGCTGATGGCGATCTTCCCGGCGGGCAGCTTCTGGACATATTATTTCAGTGCGCCAGCGGATGAAATCCAAAGGCGGCTGGGAGAATATGTCAACTCGTTCCCGGGCTGGCAGATTGCGGGCATCCTGCTGGGTGCGCTGGCTTTATTTTCATTCCCTAAAAACGGCCAGCGGCGCTGGCGGGAGGGGTTGTATGCGCTGATCGCGTTCGCGCTGGTCTGGGTCTTTGCCGTCTCAGTGGAATTTTCGGTCTACCAGGAGTTTTACGTGCCTGCAGCGGTCATCGTGCACGTCTGGCTGGGGGTGGGAGTCAGCGCCCTGCTGGATGGCGCGGGATGGTCGTTGAAACGGTGGCAGGTTGTCCCTTCAGAACGAAGCGGGGTTTTCGTTAACCTGTTGGGTTTGGCGCTGGTCAGCCTGACCATCTGGAACGCGCGCACCGACCTGCGTCTGGCCGTCAGGGAAGGGACAACTACCTTTATCCAGGCAGAAAAAATCTACCCGCGCGACCCTGGACGGGCGACGAAAGAAGGTCACCGCATTTTAGGCCAGGTAGAAGATGACGCCATCCTTTTCGCGAACTGGGACCGGCTGTATTCGTACGTGTACACCGCGCACATTCTGGAAGGCCGCACCGGGATTGCGTTGCACGAAGTGCTCACCCCGCCACGCCCGGGGACCACCACAATGGCTTACATCGACGCAAATCTCGATACGCGCCCGGTCTATTTTACAGTCTGGCTGCCGGAGCTGGAGGAATATTACCGGGTCGAACAAACAAGCGATCTGCTCTGGCGCATCCGGCGGAAATAACAGCTATTGCCTGACCAAATATAAACGCTTATACTAACCCCAGGTAACTTCTCGAAAAAAGGGAAGTGCCCCGCTTTACCGAAAAGAAACCAATCCAGAAACACGATGGAAACCTTAGAACTTAATGCATACCAAACGCTGGCTCATTCCTCCCACTCTCACCCCCGAAGCTGATAAAGCGCTGCTGGCTTTCCCGCCCGTGCTTCGGCAGGTCCTGTTCAACCGCGGTTATGCCACTGATGCTGAGGCGCGCGCCTTCTTAAAGGCCGAGCCAGCTTTCGACACCGATCCCTTCCAGATGACCGGTATGCGAGCCGCGGTCGAGCGCATCTGTTATGCGCTGGAAAATAAGGAGCCAATCGCGATCTACGGCGATTACGATGTAGACGGCGTGACAGCGACTGCACTGCTGGTGGACACGTTGAAAGCGCTCGGCGCGGATGTGCGCGGCTACATCCCCAACCGTTTCGACGAGGGGTATGGTCTCAATAATGAGGCTTTATCCCAGTTAATGGATGACGGCGTCAGGCTGGTGATCAGCGTGGACTGCGGAATCCGTTCCCCGGACGAAGCGCTTCACGCCCGGACCGTGGGCCTGGATCTGATTATCACCGACCACCACCACCCCTCGGTGGGTTCCCTGCCGCCTGCCCTGGCTGTTATCAATCCCAAGCAGCCCGGAGATGTCTACCCTGATAAAGACCTGGCAGGTGTCGGGATCGCGTACAAACTGGCAGAAGCGCTGGTAAGCGAAATAAGACCGGCAAACGGCTTTCAGCTTTCGAACTTGCTTGACCTGGTTGCGTTAGGCACGGTTGCGGATTTGGCTCCCCTGGTCGGTGAAAACCGTTTCCTGGTTCGCAGGGGCTTGCGCCAGATTCGTGGGACAACCCGTCAAGGACTGTTTTCCCTGGCAGCCGTAGCCGAGCTTAAATTGCCCAAGGTCACCGCGACCGACATCGGTTTCCGGCTCGGTCCGCGCTTGAATGCGGCCGGCAGGCTGAAAGAAGCGCTGGCCGCTTACGAACTGCTCACCACCACCGATTTTATGCGCGCCGGGCAGCTGGCCCAGCAACTGGACGTGCAAAACCGTGAACGCCAGCGTATCACGCGCGAGATGCAGACGCAGGCCGAGACCCTGGCGCTTGCCAATGAAGCCGATGCCTTCCTGCTCTTTGCCGCTCATCAAAGCTTCAACGCGGGCGTAGTCGGCCTGGCCGCCTCGCGCCTGACCGAAACCTATTACCGCCCGTCTATCGTAGCCCACATCGACACAGACACCACCCGCGGCTCCTGCCGCTCGATCCCCGAATTCCACATTACGGAAGCGCTCGACCAATGCGCGGATTTAATGGTCCGGCACGGTGGTCACGCAGCTGCAGCCGGGTTCACAGTCGAAAATGATAAGCTGGACGAGCTGGTCTCGCGCTTGAAAAGTATTGCAAGGGAAAAACTCGGTAGTCAGGAATTACGTCCCACCCTGACCGCGGATGCTGAGGTCCCGCTGACGGAAGTCCGGCCCGAGCTGTTGAACGCGCTCAAGTACCTGGAACCAACAGGTTATGGCAATCCTGATGGGGTTTTTGTCTCACGGGGGGTAAAAGTCCGCCATTCGCGCACCGTTGGGGGAGATGGCAAGCATCTCAAGGCCTATTTCGAAGATGAACAGGGCGCAACTCATGATGCGATCGGGTTCCGGCTTGGCCATCTCCAAGCGGAGTTGCCCGAACGGGTGGATATTATGTTCACCTATGAGATCAACGAGTTCAACGAGCGCATAAACTATCAGTTAAATTTGAAAGATTTAAAAGCGGCGGGGATACCGGATTAGTCTATCGCTATGCCGTATAGAATAGGGGATAAATAGGCGTTTTTACTTGACACTGTATCAAAGCTCGCTATAATGTTAGATGTAATGACATCTATACGTCAGTATAACTAACATGAACTCTGATAAAGAGATTTTCAAGATCGACCCTCACAGCAAGCTGCCCCTCTACGACCAGATCGAGCGGAACCTGCGCGATTTGATCATCAATGGCAAACTAAACCCCGGGGAAATGGTGCCGTCCGAGTGGGAGTTGGTGGAATTGTATGGCGTCAGCCGCCTTACCGTGCGCAGGGCCCTCGATGAGTTGGTCCGTCAGAACTGGCTGGAGCGCAAACATGGAGTGGGAACCTATGTGCGCCAGCCGACCACAGCCTCCATTTCAGCCAGCAAATTGAGTTTCACCGAACAAATGCGCTCTATCGGCCGCAAACCGAGCAGCGAACTTATCAGCCAGAAGACTATTTCTGCCACAGCCAAAATCGCTCGCCTGCTACGGATACAAGAGGCCGAGGCTATTATCGAAATCACCCGCGTGCGCCTGGCAGACAATGAACCAATCTTGCTTGAAACCAGCTGTCTCTCGTTGGAACGTTTCCCCTCAATTGCAAATTTTTCCTGGGACGAAAACGAATCGCTCTACCAGATCCTGAGCGATGAATATGGCGTCAACGTGATGGGGCTCGACCATACCCTCAAGCCTGTACTATTGACCGAGACCGAGGCGCATTACTTGCAGGCTAAAGCAGGCACACCCGCTATTTTGAGCGAGATCGTAGCTTTTACAAAAAACGGCACGCCTGTGGAATACGTCTGGTCTGTGTCCAATGGTGAGAAGAGTGAATTTTATTTTCACTTTCAAAGAATAGAACCGGAGATTTAACCCTGGAGGAGGTGACACCCGTATTCCAAATACCCGTCTATTTCAACCTGTTCATAAACCAATAAAAGGAGAGAAAAGATGAAAGCAATCCGCTCGTTCACAATATTGACATTTGCCCTCATCGTGATGGCAAGTGTGATCGGCTGCGCCCCACAACAACCTGCAGGCCCTGTAACCATCCGCGTGCTATCGATGGAACAAGCCGGGGCGACCGTAGACGAAATGAACGCCATCGTTGGGGAGTTCAACACAGCCAATCCCGACATCATGGTCGAGATCGAATACGTTTCCTATGATGCCCTGCACGATAAAATTACAACTTCGATGGCATCAACCCCGCCTGCTTACGATGTATTCCTGGCAGATGACATCTGGTACGCAGAATTCAGCAAAGCCGGTTACGTGATGGACGCCACCGACCGGATTACGCAGGATATGCGTGACAAGATCTTCGCCTCTGCATGGGATATCACCTCTGTGGATGGCAAAGTTTATGGCATGCCCTGGCTGCTGGATGAGAAGTACTTCTTCTACAACGAAAAGCTGCTCAATGAAGCTGGTTTCAGCGCTCCGCCCACAACCTGGGAAGAGCTGGTAGAGCAATCCATTGCAATCAAAGAGCAGGGGATTGCCGAGTATCCGATCGTCTGGTCCTGGGGCCAGTACGAAGCCGCTATCTGCGATTGGGTCATCCTGCTTTATGGCAACGGTGGCAGCCTGATGGACGCGAACGGCGCGCCTGCCTTCCACAATGAAGCGGGCGTTGAAACCTTGAATTGGATGATCCAGAGCATCGACGATGGAATTTCCAATCCGGCTTCCATCTCCTATGTGGAAGAGGATGTCCGCAACGTCTTCTCACAGGGCAAAGCTGTCTATGCGGTCAACTGGAACTATATGTATGACCTGGTCAACTTCAACACCGACGAATCGCAGGTCACCGGGCAAATCAAGATGGCGCTGATGCCCGCCTTCACCGGCTCGGGCGTGGAAAGCGCCAGCATCAACGGCTCGATGGGCTTCTCCGTTGCCGCAACTTCTCCCAACAAGGATGCCGCCTGGAAGTATGTCGAGTTCCTGACCTCCGAAGACGTCCAGAATCGCTACTCGGCGCACCTGCTGCCCATCTGGCAGACCAGCTTCGAGGGTGAAAACCTGACCAAACTGGAAGGTTATACACCCGCCAATGCGACAACGGTACCGATGTTCAACGTCCAGTTCCCGTATGCCCACGTCCGCCCAAAGGTGCCTTATTATCCTGAGGCTTCCAAGACCTTGCAACTGGCCCTGCAAGAGGCTCTTACCAAACAAAAGACACCCGAACAAGCCCTGAACGATGCCGCTGCCAAGTGGGTTGACCTGGCCAAGTAAGTAAGTCAGACTTGAATTTGAGGGGGCGCGCTGCGCCCCCTCAAACAAGCGGAGACTGCATGCAGCGAAAGCTCAGCCTCACCCAAAAAGATGCCCTGATTGGCTTTGGCCTGATCCTGCCAAGCCTGCTTATTATTTTGGGGATCTCACTCCAACCGATCCTCTCCACGTTGTTTCTCAGTGTTTTTGAGAGCAGCCGCGGCATCAATGTGGAGCGGATTTTTGTCGGCCTTGGAAATTACACCGCACTTTTAAGCGAGCAGCTTTTCTGGGTCACCATCGGGCGGACTTTATATTTCACATTTGTATCAGTTGGCCTGGAACTCATACTGGGGTTGGCAATTGCGCAGCTCATCCATTCACACCCGCCGGGCTGGAAATTCCTACGCACCAGCCTCATCATTCCCTGGGCGGTGCCGACCATCGTCAATGGCACGATGTGGCGCTGGATCTACAACGCCGACTACGGCGCTTTGAACGGGTTGTTGTTGCAGCTGGGGATCATCGATAAATACATCCCCTGGCTGACCAAACCGGACGTGGCGATGAACCTGGTTATCCTGGCGGATATCTGGCACAGCGTTCCCTTCATCGCGTTGATCCTGCAGGCCGCCCTCGCCACGCTTCCCGCGGACCTGGAGGAAGCTGCCGCTGTGGACGGCGCCAACGCCCTGCAACGTTTTCTGCTCATCCGCCTGCCCTTGTTGCGGCCTGCAATCCTGGTTGCTCTGGTGATCCGCACTGTGGAAGCCTTTCGCGCCTTCGACCTCATCTACGTTATCACAAACGGCGGCCCGGCTTTTGGAACGGTAACCATTTCCTATCTGACCTATCTGGAGACCTTTAGTTTCGGCAACGTCGGGCGCGGCTCAGCGCTTTCCTTCCTTATCTCCATTTTTACACTTATTATGGCGTTCATTTACATTCGAGTTCTTTACCGGCCGGAGGAGAATTAATGAAAAAAACCATGCGCACCCTCTGGCAGGTTTTACTGGTCATCCCGGTCGTATTGTTCATCTATCTACCGGTTGCATGGCTGGTTATTTCCAGCATTTCCACCCGCTCCGAGTTACTTTCCACGCCTATCCACTGGATCCCGCAGCAACCCACCTTCCAAAACTACATCAACATCCTTGTACCCGGCCAGGATGCATCGGAAGTTGCGAAAACCTTCCGGATAACGCTGTGGAACTCGCTCCTGGTAGCCTCGTCCGTGACGGTCATCGCCCTGACGCTTGGTTCGCTGGCATCCTATGCGCTGGTCCGCTTGCGTTTCCCTTTCCGCCAAACCATGTTGATCGGGATACTGGGTACGCGCATGATCCCGGAGATTTCACTCGTCATTCCACTGTATCTGTTTGCCACCCGCTTTGGTTTGTTCAATTCGCCCCTTATCCTGATCATTACATATCTCAGTTTCGCGCTGCCCTTTGCCATCTGGCTGATGGCCGCATTTTTCAACACCATCCCCGTCGAACTGGAAGACGCCGCCCGCATCGACGGCTGCAACCGCATCGAAACGCTCTTCCGCATCATTCTGCCCATCTCCGCGCCTGGACTGGTCTCCACCGGCCTGTTCGTCTTCCTCACCGCCTGGGATGAATTCTTCTTTGCGCTCATCCTGACCAGCACAGTTTCGGCCAAAACAGTGCCGGTCGCTATTGCGGAGTTCACCGGTCGCTACGTAGTAGACGTAGGCGGGATGATGACCGGCGGTGTGCTGGCGGCGATCCCCCCGGTGATCCTTTCGCTGATCTTCCAGCGTTATATCGTCAGTGGGTTGACCGCCGGAGCTGTGAAAGGCTGATGGACAGGCTCGTCATCGGGGTGGACCTGGGCGGGACCATCTTGCGCGCCGGGGCGTTCGATGCGCAGGGGACGATGGTTGTCGTCTGCGAAACGCCCATCGAAGCAGCGCGTGGGCCCGAGTCGGGGTTGCAAAAAATGCAGGGGTTGATCAAGCAGGTCTGGGCCGAGTCCGGAGCGAAGACGCTGGCCGGGATTGGGATCGGCTCGACAGGCCCGGTCGATCCGCTCCACGGGATCATCAACAATCCGTTTACGTTACCAACCTGGGAAAACGTCCGGGTCGTTGAGTGGATGGAGAAGGCCTTCAGCGTTCCTGTCACCCTGGAGAACGATGCCGATGTGGCTGCATTGGGCGAGTATTGGCAGGGAGCGGGCCAAACCATCCAGCGATTGTACGCCGTCACCGTGGGCACCGGGGTCGGGACAGCACTGATCCTGGACGGGGAGATATACCGTGGCGTGGACGGCTCGCACCCGGAGGGCGGCCATATGGTGCTTGACCCCGGCGGGCCGCTGTGCTATTGCAAGATGCGCGGCTGCTGGGAAAGTCTTTGCGCCGGGCCATCCATAGAGCGGCAGGCGAGGGAAGCGGATCTGACTGGCTCTCATCTGCTGGAAATGGCCGCAGGCGAGCGCGATAATATTGAAGCGCGCATGGTCTTTGAGGCGGCTCGGATGGGTGACAAGCCCGCGCTGGCTATCGTGGAAGACTTTACGCGCTATTTCATCCAGGGCATCTTGAACGTGTGCATCCTGTTTGTGCCTGAAGTGATCGTGTTAAGCGGCGGCGTGATGCGCAGCACAGACCTGTTCTTGCCCCGCCTGGAAGATGCCTTGCAAGCCTATACCGAGATGGTGCCCGCCCATCGGGTGCACATCCTCCCGGCAAAACTCGGTTATTACGCCGGACTATACGGCGCAGCTTATACAATCTGGTCGAAGGTGTTATGAACCCCTTAAATGAAAATCCATATGTGCAAGATATCCTGAGCCAGCCGGATTCTCTGCGAAATGCGCTGGCAAAATTTAACGGCACCACCCTCAAACCTATAAAAGATGCCATCCAACGCGGCGACTTCGACCGGATCATCTTAACGGGCATGGGCGCCTCGCTGTATGCCGCCTATCCGGCCTGGCTGACCCTTGTCCAGGCCGGGCTGCCTGCCATGTGGGTGGACACCGCCGAACTGATCCACCATGCACCCGGCCTCATCACGCCACGGACGTTGTACTGGCTCTTTTCACAATCCGGCCGGAGCGCCGAAATCGTTTCTGCCTTGGACTTCGACCTGCTCCTGCGGCCCCGGGCACTGATCGCCACCGTAAACGACCCCGAGAGTCCCTTGGCAAAAGCAGCACAAGAATTCGACAGCCTTTCAACCTGTGTACCGGTCAACGCAACCGTCGAAAAGACTGTCTCCACTCGTACTTACGTCAACTCTCTGGCCGTGAGTCAACTGGCGGCACTGGCATTGTGCGGGCAGGATACTACGCCACCATTGGAAGCGATGCTGGAGACCGCCGCGTCCATGCAAGCGTATCTCGAAAGCTGGGAAGCGCGTGTGCAGCGGATAGGCGAACTGCTCGGGTACCCCAGACGGCTTGTCCTGCTCGGGCGGGGGGCTTCCCTGGCAGCCACTTACACAGGCGCATTAATCTTAGGGGAAGCAGCCAAATATTCAGCCGTACCCTTCCAGGCCGGCGAGTTTCGTCACGGGCCGCTCGAATTGGCTACCCCGGACTTGAGCGCTCTGATTTTTGCAGGCCCACCGGAAACGCGCGACCTGAACGCGCGCCTGCTAAAAGACCTGCGGGGCTACCAAAGCGCCGCTTTCTGGGTCGGCGCCGATCCACAGGAGTGGCAAATCGACATTCCGGACATCCCGGTCATTGGGATGCCGTTGGTCGAGATTTTGCCCGTGCAACTGCTGAGTATCCACCTGGCACAGCAAATTGGTGTAGAGCCGGGGCATTTCTTCCGCTCGGGAAAGGTGACGCTGGCAGAATAAATCATGCGGAGCACCGCAATTGAAAAGAGCCGCAAGAATATCCTGTGGCTCTTTTCAAACAAATTCCAGAAATTTTAGGTCCCCATGAGATACGCCCTTCGACTGCGCTCGACTGCGGCTCGCTCCGCTCAGGGACACTGGTTATGGTCCCCAGCGGGGTTGGTAATCGCAATAGTCGTTCTCCGTCAGGCGGCGCAGGTCGGTGCCATCCGTGCGGATGATGTATATCTCACAACCGTGGTCGTCGTTGTATTTGTCGAAATAGGCTGTAAAGGCCACCCATTGGCCATCAGGGGAAAAGCTCGGTCCCTGGCTATTGCCGCCAGTCGGCGTGAGCTGGCGTACACCGGAGCCATCCGCGTTCATGATATAAATTTCGCGATGCCAGGATTCTCCTGAATAGGTAACGATGTATTGCCCATCCGGTGACCAGTCGCTGCGACCGCGCATCGCTGGCAGGTTGCTGACCTGGCGTAAGTTTCTCCCGTTTTCCCTGACTGCGAACAACTGAACAGACCCGCTTTGTGCCGACGCGAACAGGATCTGTTCGCCATTCGGCGACCAGGTGGGGTCCCAGCCTTCGATCCGTGGAATGTTGTTAGGATCGTTACCGTTACTCTCCATGATCATGATCTGGTATCTTTCGGTACGCGGTACCCAACGCGTGAAGGCGATCCTCTGTCCATTAGGGGAATATTCTGGTGAGGTTAAGACACCACTGCGGTCTGTCAGCTGGTCTACACTGCCATCGGCAAGCTCGTACGAGTAAATTTCATATACGTTCGCCTCTCGAAAGGCAGAATATAAAACTCTGCTCCCATCCGGAGAGAGTGATGGGTAAAAATGACGGATGCCATTTTCGGTCGTCAGGCGGCGGTAGCCCGTGCCGTCCGCATTCATAATGCATATCTGGTCTGACGACTGGAACTTATAAATCTGGCAGGTAAAAACGATATGGCCGGTTGGCGAATCTTGTGAGGAAACCGTCGGCACACTAGGTACCTCCGTTACACCGGCTGCCGGAGTATCGGTCTGTTGGACTGGCTGCTCAGAAAAATCGAAGGGGGACGTGGCTGTCGGCTGGACCGGTGCGGGAGAAAACTCTGAGAGGGGAGTGGAAGCTGACAGCGTAGCAAACAAGTCGATGGTCGGGGAGGATGCGGGCCCAGCCAGGCGTCCCAATCCTGACACAATAAATGTCACCACCAACAAAAAGCCGCAGAACAAGACCAGCCCCGCGGCAATCCAGAGAGTACGGTTGTTCGTGTTCATTCCCCAATTGTAACCCGTCCGTAGCGAAAATAGGCGGCGCAAGCCCCCTCGGAAGAAACCATCGTCGCGCCCAGCGGACGTTCGGGCGTGCACTGGCTGCCAAACGCTGAACAATCGTGCGGCTTCTTGAGACCTTGCAGGATCTGACCGGCGATGCAGAGCGGTGACTCATCCGCTGTGATGGTCTCCACATCGAAACGTTTTTCGGCATTGAACGCGTCGAACTCGTCCCGCAGCTGCCAGCCGCTCATCGGGATGGTTCCGATCCCGCGCCATTTCCGGTCACATCCTTCGAAGACTGCCTCGATCATCTTCTGGGCAGGCTTATTGCCATCAAACGTGACCGCCCGCTGGTAAGCGTTGAAGACTTCCACTTTACCCGCCTCAAGCAACCGGACTGTTTCCAAAATGCCCTGCACGATGTCGAGCGGCTCAAAGCCGGTGACAACCATTGGGGTATTGAACTGCTCTACCAACGATGGGTACTCGTGATAACCCATTACCGCGCAGACGTGCCCCGCCAGCAGGAACCCCTGCACGCGATTGGAAGGTGAACCAAGTATCACCGCAACCGCAGGGGGGACGCGCACATGCGAGACCAGGATGCTGTAGTTCATCAGGCCGAGATTTTTGGCCTGCATCACGCTCATCACGTTGGGCGGGGCAGTTGTTTCAAAGCCGATGGCGAAGAAGACCACCTGTTTGTCTGGGTTGGCCTTTGCCAGCCTGACCGCGTCCAGCGGCGAATAAATCACGCGCACATCCCCGCCCTGGGCCTTGACCGCGAACAGGTCAGTCCCGGAGCCGGGAACACGCAGCATGTCGCCATAGGAGCAAAAAATAACGTTCGGGCGAGAGGCGATGTCGAGAGCTTTGTCGATCAATTCGAGCGGGGTCACGCAGACCGGGCAGCCCGGGCCATGGACCAGCTCGATCTCCGGCGGCAGCAACTGATCGATGCCGTGGCGCACGATGGCGTGGGTTTGTCCGCCGCAAATTTCCATGATCGTCCACCGGCGCGTCACAGTCCGGCGGATCTCCTCGATCACGCCTTTGACCAGCGTCGCATCCCGGTATTCACTGACGTATTTCATGAACTTTGCGCGAGATAGTATCTCGCGTTACCTCTGCCCCGCTTCAGGGCCAAGTTCTTCCTCGAAATTGGAGATCTGTTTCAGCAGTTCGAGGGTTTCCATGGCGTCATCCTCGCTCAACAGGCTGATAGCAAAGCCGACATGGATAACGCAGTAATCCCCTACCCTGGCTTCGGGCACATAATCCAGGCAGGCCTCGCGGAAAATCCCGCCAAAGTCGACCTTAGCCATTTTCAACCCTTCATTCTCTTTAATCTCAATGATCTTGCCTGGCACAGCTAAACACATAGTTGCCTCCGTCTCAGACCCTAAAGGTGTTAAAAACCTTTAGGGTCTCGTAATCGATTAGCCGCGATGGCAGCCTGCCCCAGCGACAGGCCTCCGTCGTTGGTTGGTACCTGATGATGTATGTATACAGTAAAACCGGCCTGCTGCAAAAGTGACAAAGTTCGCCGCAATAAGGTGATATTCTGCCAGACTCCGCCGGAGAGCGCAACCTGCTCTATATTCTTGACTATACGCAGAGTGTTACAAATTCCGAGCGCCAACTGCGCCAGACCATTGTGAAACCTGGCCGAGATAGTTGGAGTTGGAACACCAGCCAGTATGTCTGTGACCAAAGCCTCCACCGCGCTTCCCACACGGATCCGATCCTGTTCCCATTCAAACGGATATATCCCAGCCTCATCTGGATCTGTCAATGCTTCGAACTCGATCGCTGCCTGAGCCTCATAGTTGACCGACTGCCGCACGCCAACCAGCGCCGCCGCCGCGTCGAACAGGCGTCCCATGCTGGAGGTCTGGGGGGTGTTGATTTTTCGCTCCAATTGGATCCGTAAGATTGCACGATCTTCGGCGCAAAATGCAGGGACCGGAGCCAGGCGGTCATCCCATTCCAGTCCCAGCGACCAGAGCAGGGCCAGCGCGGTGCGGGCCGGTTTTTTGATCGCCGCATCGCCGCCGGGAAGCGGGAAATATTCCAAATGAAAAGCACGCTCGTAGCCTGTGTAATCCGCAACCAGCACTTCCCCACCCCAGATTGCGCCGTCATCGCCGTAGCCCGTGCCATCGAAAGCCAACCCAATGACAGGCTGCGTGCCGTCCAGTCCGTGCTCGGCCATGCAGGCAGCGATGTGGGCATGATGATGTTGAATGTTGAAGGTTGGCAGGTTTTCACGTTGAGCGCGTTCTATTGCATAGCGAGTAGCCAAATAATTGGGATGAGAATCATAAGCAATGACTTCAGGTTTAACGCGGAACAGTTTCTCGAAATGCTGGATCCCTTTCTCAAAGGATTGCAACGTTTCATAGTTTTCCATGTCACCAATATGGTGGCTTAGAAAAGCGTAATTCTTGTTCGTAATACAAAACGTGTTTTTGAGCTCTGGTCCAACGGCGAGAAGAGGGGGAACATCCCAGGATAGTTTGACCGGGAAAGGCGAATAGCCGCGGCTGCGTCTCAGTGGATACGTAATTAGTGGCCTGTTATCAGTACTGGATAGTGGTAACTGATCACTGATTATTCGCACAACCGAATCATCACAGCGGATGTGGATGTCCCGGTCGTGCAGCAGGAAGGCATCGGCCAGGGATGCCAGTCGTTCGCGAGCCTGATCGTTATCGATGGCGATGGGCTCTTCGGAGAGGTTTCCGCTTGTCATAACCAAAGGCGGGAATTGGGATTCGGAAATTGGGGCTTGGGGATCGTCAGCAAATAAAAGGTAATGCAAGGGTGTATAAGGCAGCATCACACCCAGCGTATCCTGCCCCGGGGCGCATTCTCTGGCAATTGGCGAATCGGGTTTTCGGCGTAACAGCACGATGGGACGGGCAGTGGATTCGAGCAGTTCGCGCTCGGCATCTTCAACATAGCAGTGCTGCTCGATTGTTTCAATGTCAGGCATCATCAGGGCGAAGGGTTTGTCCACGCGCAGCTTGCGGCGGCGCAGCTCGCTCACGGCGGAGGGATTGGTTGCATCGCAGGCGAGGTGGAAGCCTCCAAGGCCCTTGATGGCGAGGATTTGGCCTTCAGCGAGTAATCGGCGGGTTTCGTGGATAGCGTTATCGGCTAAGAACGTAGTAACAACTTTAGTCGTTCGGCTTGAACGACTAAAGTTGTTACTACGTTTCTCAAGCCAGACCTTTGGCCCGCAAACAAAGCAGGCGACCGGTTGGGCATGGAAGCGCCGGTCCAGGGGGTCAGTGTATTCTTTTCCGCAATCAGGGCACATGGTGAAAGGCGCCATGGTCGTTTTGGGGCGGTCGTAGGGGATGTCCTTGATGATGGTGAAACGCGGCCCGCAATTGGTGCAGTTGATGAAGGGGTAACGGTAGCGCCGGTCGGACGGGTCGAAAAGCTCGCGCAGGCAGTCCGGACAGATGCTGACGTCGGGCGAGATAGGCTGGAAGTCGCCCTCCACCGCTTCAGAACGGAGGATGTCAAAAGAACGGAAGCCGTTCGGGTCTTGGAAGGAAGCGCTCATTCCGTCAATACGGGCGAGCGGCGGAGCTTTGTCACGCAACGCTTCTACGAAGGCATCCAGCACATCCTGTTCGCCGTCCACTTCGATGTCCACCCCGGCGGAGGTATTGCGTACCCAGCCATTGAGCTCAAGGCGTTTGGCCAGACCATATACAAACGGTCGGAAACCGACCCCCTGTACGATCCCCGTGATGTGGATTTTGACGCCGGTGAGTTTAGCCATGGGAATTCTGGAAAGAGCAAATCGTAATTGAGGCTTAATTTACGCTTTACGTTTTACGTTTTCAAGGATCCAGTGGACCCAGGCATCGAGGCCTTCACCCGTACTGCACGAAAGCGGGAAGGTGACCAGGCCCGGATTGAGGGCCTCGACGCCTCTCTGGAAGTAATCCATTTTGAAATTTATGTACGGCAGCAGGTCGATCTTGTTGATGACCAGCGCATCCACGCCGCGATACATACCGGGATACTTGTAAGGTTTGTCGTCCCCTTCGGGGATGGAGGCGATCAGCACGGACTTGTGTGTGCCGAGGCGGAATTCGGCCGGACAGACCAGGTTGCCCACGTTTTCGACCAGCAGCATGTCGACCGTGGCAAGTTCGATCTGGCCAAGCGCCTGGTGTAGCATGACAGCATCCAGGTGACATTCGCCGCCCGTGTTGACCTGGACAGCCACTATTGCACCGGCCGCGGCGGCGCGATCAGCGTCGATAGAGGTGGCGATGTCGCCATCTACAACGGCCACGCGCAGCTTTTCGGCCAGGCGCGGAAGGGTTTGCTCGATCAGGGAGGTCTTGCCCGCGCCGGGCGAAGCCATCAAGTTGACGGCAAAAACATTTGCAGCATTCAAGCGGGATTTGTTCTCTTCGGCCAGTTCGTCATTGGCGGAGAGGATTCGCTCGACGACAGGGATTCGTTGGGTCATAGTGATTAAATTCTACGCGAGATTTGGGTGAAAAAATAGTCCTTTTGGACACTATTTCGCTGGATTTTCTTCCGTATTTATTCTACATCAATCGCTTCCAGCGAGAATTCTTCGCCGGCCACTATCTTGACCCCGACCGCGCCACAATTAGGGCAGGAAAATTCCTTGCTATCCGGCTTGTATTTCTCAAAGCAGGCCATGCACTGGAACTCTGCCGGAACGATGCGGAAGTGCAAATTTGCGCCCTCGGCGATGGTGTCTTTGGCAATCATATCCCAATAAAACTGGATGGACTCATCCACCAGCTTCGAGAGTTCCCCCATAACAATATGCAAGTCTGTGATACGTTTGGCATCCGCTTTTTCGGCATGCTTGAGAGCAATTTCGAGAATGGATTGGGTGACGGGGAGTTCGTGCATGGAGGGCATTATAGCATTGAGGGATAATCGAATGATTGTGCATTTAGTCACAATTTGTGCTATTATGAAAGTGCGAAACAAAGGAGGATCCGATGAGCGCAATCCAGAAAAAAAGCGGGCGTTATCTGGGAACCAGGGTCGAGTATAAATGGTGGCGTCGCTATACTGAGGCAGGATTTGTTAACCGCGGCACTGGAGAATACTGGATCAAGGATGGTTCCCTGTTCTTCCAGCATCATGGCAGCCAACATCCCATCAGCCTGCCCTTACACAAACTATCTGAGATCAAAATGTGTCCCTGCCGAGGCCGGACGGGAGGAGTCCCGATCATCAAGTTGGTCTGGCAAAAGGATGGCCGCTGGTTGAGTTCCGGCTTTGTCCTTTCCGGGCTCGTGGATAAAAATAACAACCTGTTGACCAGCCTGCGGGCCGAAGGTCTGAGATCCTGACCAGGATTAATGCTATTTCTCCGCCTTCTCAGCGGGAAAAACTTAACCCATTTAAGAGCCTGCTCTCACGCCGTTCAAATCGCTCAAGGCAAGACTTCAGGCCTATGTGTTCCGTGAGCTTTATCCAAAGTTTAAATGGACCGATCAGGAAGTCTCATAAAATAGCTGTGATCTTAGAGGCGACAGTCACCTTCTATGCAGCCAGGAAACGAGTTGCGTTACCCCTAGCACGGCAACCAGTGTCAGAAGCATAATCCATTCGAACGTGAATTCTAATCGCACAAGCATCGCGATGCTTGCCAGCAGCACACCCACCACTGTGACAATCGTCAACCGGGTCAGGTGGCGGCGTTCGAGCGGTCGCAGGTCATCCATCAGGGGGGCGAAACGCAGACGGCGCATGAAATCGGTCAGGTCCCAGGCCAGCAGCGCGCCCAACGCGCCGGAGATCATCCAGCCCGGTGAAAGCCCGATCCACAGGCCAAATCCTGCCAGCGAGACCGATATCAGGAGCGCGATGGTCGAGAACCAGACCCAGCGCTGCTTGCCTGCAAACAACCATAGCGCGCCCAAGGCCAGCAAACCACGCACTACCAGATCAGAGCCCGCGCCTGCATACGCAAACGAAAGGGAACCTATTCCCATCAGCACACTGGTTACAAATGCGAAATAACTCATATGCGTCCCCCGACTACACGAAACAACGGCGGCGGCGGTCCCAGGCGGTGCTTAATCACCTGGTCAAAAGATTGCGCCACATTCCAGTCCAACACTTGGATCCCGGCGCGCTGCAGTTTTTTCAAGAGCAGGTTTCTCTCCATGCGCACGACACGCGCGGCAAGTTTCACTGAGGGCTCGTCCGGTAAATAAGCCTGCTCGAAAGCGACCGGGTCCGGGCTGATGACCATAATCTGGTACCCGCGCGCGCGCAACTGGATCAGAGTTTCCAGGTCATCAGCATGCAGAGGGCTAACCAGTACAACCTGCGAATGCGCCGGGAAGAAGCGCACCGGAATATGCTCCAATCCCGAGAAGACCGGGCTTCCGCCGATCTGGGCGTGGGCCAGCGCCTTTAAAACACGTTCCCGCTGCACCTTGCCATAACCGGGAAACGTCCAATCGAGGTAGCGGCCGTAATGCAACAGTCCCACGCGGTTACCCTGCGATAAAAACGCATCCGCCAGCGAGGCCGCGGCCAGCACCGAATGTTCGAATAACGAACGCCTATCACGGAACCAGTTAGTTTTCTCGCGCCCATCCAGCACGAGCGCCACGTCTGCCACACGCTCCTGCTGGAACTCATTGGCATACAAAGTCTCGTCCTGGCGCGCGCTGGCACGCCAGTTTATCCAGCGCGGCGGGTCACCCGGCTGGTATTCCCGCAGACCAAAAAACTCCACCCCTGCCCCACCCACCCTGGCGGGAATTGTGCCGGAATAGACGCGGGTGCGCCGCGTACGGATCGTGACGTACTTTAGCCGGGTCAGCGGTGGGAAGATAAACAACTCACTTCTTGCCGGGATCTTGTGACTGCTCAGCCGGAGCCCGAAATGATCCCGCGCTTCGGCCCTCAGCCCTTCGAAGGCGTACCCGCCGCGCGGACCACAGATAGTATACATCCAGGAGAAGGATTCGCCTTTTTTTAACGAGAGCAGGTGCCGGTGCGATCCGTCGCGCACGATCAAGCCGTGGGAGACCTCGTCTTCAAGCAGCAATTCTTCGATATTCGCGCCCCGGTTGGTCACATCTATACTCACAGCTACGTTCTCGTTCGGTGCGGCCCGTTCGTTCGAGATCGTTCGATGCACCTCCAGATCGAGCTTTTCCGGCGCACGCCAAAAACCAACCAGCAGATAGGCGACAAAGGGCAAAGCCAGGCCAAGGAACTCACCACGCAATGTGGCCAGGCCCGCCAGCATGAGGGCGTAGATGATGAGGGTCAGAAGAAGAGTGCGGGACATAATGGATACAACCGCAGAGTTCGCAGAGAGCGCGGAGAATTAAAAAAATAACTCAGCAGGCTCAGCGTTCTCAGCGGTTAAGTGATGACCGGCACAGGTATTTTATCAAGCACATCCCGGATGACCTCGCCTGAGATCTGCCTCGACATCCAGTATTCAGGTTGGAGAATAAGGCGATGGCTGAGGACAGGCACGGCAAAGCGCTTGACATCATCGGGAAGGATGTAATCGCGGCCTTCCAGAGCAGCATGCGCCCGCGCCATTTTGAGGAAGGCTAGCGAGCCCCGCGGACTGGAACCGACCGCCACGCGCCGGTCGGAACGAGTGGCGTGCACAATGCCTGCAATATACCCTTCAAGATCAGCATCCACGTGGACTGTCTCGACCGTGGCCCGCATATCGAGCAGCTGGCTGGCGCTGGTGACTTTGCTGAGAGTCACTTCTTCTTGGCGGCGTTCGTGGCGACGGTGCAGGATCTCTTTCTCTTCGTCTACACTCGGATAGCCAACCGTCAGTTTGAGCATAAACCGGTCGAGCTGCGCTTCGGGGAGAGGGAAAGTGCCTTCGTATTCGATCGGGTTTTGAGTCGCTAACACCAGGAACGGCTGCGGCAGGCGCATGCTCTCCCCCTCCAGAGTGACCTGTTCCTCCTGCATGGCCTCCAGCAGCGCAGACTGGGTCTTTGGGGAGGCGCGGTTGATCTCGTCGGCCAGGATGATGTTGGCAAAGACAGGACCTTTACGCAGCTCGAAGTTATTATCAACCCGGTTGTAAATATAACCGCCGGTAATGTCGCCTGGTAAAAGGTCAGGTGTGAATTGGATGCGCTTAAAATCCAATCCCAGTACAGTGGCAAAACTACGCGCAATGAGCGTTTTGCCCAACCCTGGATAATCTTCGAGGAGCACGTGCCCGCCCGCCAGGGTTGCAGCCATGACCATTTCGAGCAGCTCGCGCTTGCCAACAATGGCGCGTTCAAGCTCGACTATGACCTGTTTGCCAAGCGTAGATACTTGTTTAGTGTCTGCCATTCGTCTCCATTTGCGCCTCAAGGAAATCCACCGCTTCATTCACTTCCAAATCGAGCGGTGTTGGTTTTGGACGGCCAAACGGCCAGGATGGGTTGGGATAATCCGCAAAAGAACCGTTCAATCCCACATTCAGATATTCATCAACTGGTTTCGAGGGGTGCCAGTCACGCCCGATCAGCGGACCCATCGCTTTGGCACTGATCCGGTCCCCGCGTTGGACGAGCAGGTCTCGCGCCAGTTTCCCCAGGCGGTGAGATACCTGCCATTTGATATAAATCCCCCGATGCACTTTTTCCAGGGATATTGCCAGAGTCTCGATCGGCCCGTGCAGGGGTTTGGTCTCGTCTTCGACAGTCTCTTCCCGTGCGACATCGCTGCTCAGGCTGCCGAAGAGCATCAAAAGGACAACCACAACCAGGCAGATCCAGAGAATCATCTGCGGAAAGGCGTTGTAATAAAGCCCCAGCACCCACCAGAGATAAGCCAGGGGAACGATCAAAGTCTCCCGGATGACGTCCTGCAAAGCAAAGGCCAGGATGAGCGCCACAACCAGCGCACCGGTCAGCGTGAGCATCTGGATACGTTTCATACCGCCTCCCCGCAATAATGCAGGATAGCCGACAGGCAGGAGACGGCTTCATTGATCTCTGTCTGGCTGGATTTTTTAGCGCCATAGCGCACAGATTCGAACAGGCGCGTAAGCCGCCGGATAGGGTCGCCGGGCAAGCCGGCCTGTTCCAGCCGGCGGGCAAACTCGGCCGGGGTCATGGTTTCTTTGCGGATGAGGCCCCGTCTGCGGCTGACAGCAGCGCTCATGCGCGCGTAGCAGTTCACGATCACGTCGTCCCAATCATGGCCGGCTGCCAGATCGTCAAGCGACGATTGTGCAATAAAAGCCAGATCGTCGAGCGGGTTGGATAGAGAGCGCAGGCGGTTGAGTCGCTGCCACCAGCGTGACAAACCCCAGGTGACAGCAAGAAGCGCCACGACCACTCCCAGGCTGATGAGAAAATTAGCCCAGGTCGGGACGTCAGGAGGCGTAAATGCCGGGAACGGCGGTGGTTCTTCTGCGGCATCACCGGCTCTCGCTCCAAAATCGAACGTCAAGTCAGGCAAAGTCAGCAAATTGTTTTCTAACAGGTATATGATGGCAAAGAAGGCAACTGCAAAGCTGATAAAACCGCGGATAAGCCGTTTGCGCAATTCCGGGGAAAGGATCGACGAGACCAGCAAGACAAGCAAGAAAAGCAAGGCCCAGAAGATTACCTGCCTCCAGACCGGCACGTCCGTGATCGCCTGGAGCGCGCGGTCCACAGAAAATCGCACCGTTTCGGATTCGGCGCGTCCGAGTGCACGCCCTTCTCGGAATTCTACATTCTGCAAGCCAGATGCGAGCAGCACCAGTGTGACCAGCGAAAAAATCGATAGTAAAAGGATGAAGCGTTTTTGTGAAAAGAGACGTCGCATTTCCTGGAATTTTACCATTCTGAACCCGGCAACCGGGGTTGCAACCAGTATACCGGTTCTCTCCACACTTTTCGACCTTCTGCAGGAGGGTTTCCAGGGCCAGGAGAAAATCTCCCATGATATCCTCAACAGGATGATATCCTCGACAGGATGAGATCCTTTGCAGGATGTTATACTCGCCAGGGATGAAAGCGATAAACGTCAACTCTTCCGATTGCGTTGGAACCATCCACCCGGCAGCGGTCAAAGGCATGCAATTGTTCAACGCCGGCGAATACTGGCTGGCGCACGAAGAACTGGAGGAGGCCTGGAAGGAAGAAAACGGCCCTGTGGGGGAACTCTACCGGGCCATCCTACAGACAGCGGTTGTGTACCTGCACGTCACGCGCGCCAACTACAACGGTGCGATCAAGGTGTACGGGCGGGTACAGAAATGGATCAAACCCTGGCCGGAGGTCTGCCGCGGGATCGAAATCGGACAGCTGCGCCAGGACCTGGATGCGGTCATCGCGGAGGTCGAACGCCTCGGGCCGGACCGATTGGCAGCGTTCGACCGCTCCCTGCTTAAACCGGTGCGATGGACTTGAGCGAGCCAACTACAAAGCCTGCCCCGGACCAACAAGCGACTCAAAAGTCCGAGCGGAAATATATCTGTGACCGCTGCGGGCACGAGAAGTATGAGAGAAACTGTAAGATCAGCTGTCCAAACTGCGGGAACAGGTTCGATTGCTCGGATTTGAATATCTATTTCGACTAAGAGTACCCAACCGGGGATGAACGGAGATAAACAGCGATTCTTCCGATGAACATCTCAATATCACACTCATCTCCTTTTATCCTTTTTCATCTCCGGTGAATATGCACCCACGCAAGCCCAAACATCCCACAACAGGCAAACTTATGGAAAAGATTTTCGACAACAAAATTGCCCTGGTGACCGGTTCCGGCCGCGGGATCGGGCGCGCCATCGCGCTCTATTTTGCGCAAAATGGCGCAGATGTGATCGTCAACTTCTTCCGCAACCGCGTCCCGGCCGAAGAGACAGCTCACGAGATCGAAAAACTGGGCCGGCGCGCCCTGCCCGTCAAAGCGGACGTGGGCAACATCGCCGATCTCGATCTTTTATTCGAAGCTGTGACAAAGGAATTCGGCGGGCTGGATATTTTCATCCACAACGCGGCTTCGGGCTATAACCGCCCGGCCATGGAACAGAAACCCAAGGGCTGGGATTGGACGATGAACATCAACGCGCGCAGCCTGTTGTTTGGGGCGCAGCAGGCCGTCCCGTTGATGGAGGGGCGCGGCGGGGGATCTATTGTCAGCGTGTCGAGCGCGGGCGCAACACGGGTCCTGCCTGATTATGTGGTTGTTGGCGCGAGCAAAGCTGCCCTAGAAGCCCTGACCCGCTACCTGGCTGTCGAGCTTGCGCCGAAAAACATCGTTGTCAATGCAGTTTCCCCGGGCGTGGTCGAAACGGACGCGCTGCACCACTTTGCTTCTATGGGCGGACAGGAAAATATCCTGAACAAATTCATCGAAATGGTCCCGGCAGGCAGATTAGTTCAGCCGGAGGAAGTGGCGCAGGTAGTGGGATTCCTGTGCACACCCGCCGCGGCCATGATACGCGGCCAGACGATCACCGTCGATGGAGGTTATACGCTGCCGATCAAGTAGCTGCAATACCATTTTATCGAATCTTTCAAAAATCGGAGTGTGGGGTGTAGTCAACGGGCTGCGCCCGTTGACTACACCCCACTTCCCCCTTCTTTTTAAGAAATACGTTTTATCAATAGAGCAAACGAAACGAGCGGGCAACCCGGTCGAACTCGGGCAGCCAGGAGTAAAACTCTGCGAGACTCGAGCTCGAACTGATAATCCAAAGATTGACTTCATCGGTGATGATATATTCTGCTACACCAATGGACTGGTCGTTCAGGGTGGCTTCCAACAGAATGCGCCGAGCCTGCAAATTCTCGATGGTAATATCCTGGCGATCGAGAAGCTGGAAACCCTGCAATCCGGCGCCATAAGCTTCTTCAATGTACTCATCAAGGGTAATAGTGGGCAAAATATCAGCTTTCACAGTGATATGGGTATCAAACGTGACGGTTTCCGGCTGGGGAAAATTGAACCAGAACCGGTAGTCAAAAGACGGATTTTCCAGTCGATCAGCGAGGAAACCAAAGCCTTGCGCTCTATAAGCTTCGATCCGTCGCTGGCGTTCGGTTTCACCATTAACGGATTCGAACTGAGGCGGCACCGATATTTCTATCGTCGTGGCAGTGTACTGTTCCCAATTCGAGGGAATCTGCTCGTCACTTACGACCGAGGGTATCGTGGAAGGGTCTCCTGGCGCTCCGGCCTGATCGGAAATACTTGTTGGTTGTAATGAAAAAGTTGGCACAGAAGATGGCAGAAGAGCGAGGCCGCCCGGCGTCGTCGAGCTGCTGAGAAAGATAAAGCCTCCGAATATCGTTCCTATGGCAGCCAGAGCCAGGCAACCCAATATCATTAGCTGTGATAGTGTCATGCCGAACAGGCGTTTCTGTCGCGTTTTACTCATATTTTTCATTCTTCCTCTAGCGAAATTTAGTTATTACAGGTTCAATCGTAGCGGCCGTAGAAGCGACTTCAGTCGCGTTTTTATAAACAAAGTTTCATACCTTACTGGTATGTGAACGACTAACCCTTACAGGATGCTTCGCGAAGTCGTTACTACGTTGGACTCGTTACTTAATGGAACTACTTTTGTATTAATACTGCGCGCGCCGGGGCGCCGTCCGCGCCAAGCAGTTTGAGCGGCAGGCAGTAAAGATCATAGAAGCCGCGCGGCACATCGGACAAGTCCAACCCCTCTACGACAACTACCCCGGCCTGTAACAGCACCGTGTGGGTTGGAACTGAGTCGCCATATGGGGCAACGGATAAGTAGTCTATACCCACGAGCTGAATCCCGCGCTCAACCAGCCATCGCGCGCCATCCTCCGTGACGGCTACAAAATTTTCCTGGAATTGGGTCTCACCCCGTGACCAAAAGCGGGAATTGCTCGTCCCAAACAGGATTCGATTTATACCTTCGGGTATTGAAGTACCTTCCAGGGCTTCAGCAGTGATGGCCTCGATTCCATCGGGCAACTGGACCACATAGCAGGGACCTGTCAGCACATCCAGCGGCATTTGCTCGACCGTGCGTCCATCGTTCAGGAAATGGTGCGGCGCATCGACATGCGTACCGGTATGCACGCCTGCGCTCAAGTGTGAGACGTTGGCGTGCGCACCCTGGTCCATCGACTCGACCCGTTCCAATTCGACCGGCGGGTCCCCCGGCCAGACGGGCAATTCGGGCGAAATCGAAAGCGAAATATCGAATATTCTCATTGCTTGTTCCTTACGTGATGTATCTTTTCAATGAATAGGGGTGTAGCGGTATCCCACTACCCTATATTATTCAGCCGGCGCAGGGACAGGCCACCCGCTGGCTTCAAATATTTTCGTTAAAATTTCGAGACGCTCGTCCGAGCGCATCGGGCGCGGGCGGGCAAAATCTTCGAGCATAGCGGTTAAGAGTTCCGTGCTGATGTAACGACCTTCATAAAAGACGTGCCGGTCCAGGAACTCGCGGCGTGAGGGGCCATCCATCTGGTCGAAGAACAGGTTGCCCAGGCCATAGTGGATAAAAGCCTCATCATAAAACTCCATCGCCTGGGGAATATGCGCCTGGCTGCCGCTCACGATGGTCGCACCGGATTCTGCAATGGCGCGAAAATCAATGACATGTTGTTCTATGGGCACAGCCTGGTAATACTCAATATACTGGAAAGTAGCGATCACGATATAACCCTTTTCGGTCAGGCTGGCGATCTCAGTCTTCATCCACTCATAATCGTCGCAGGGCGCAGCGCCCGGTTCTGTCTCTGTCGCCCAGGCAAACCCCGGTCCGATGGGGTTACAGCCGATGAAGGCAAAACGGTTGCCATTATGGGTCAGCAATGCCGGCTTGCGGGCATCCTCCAAATTCGCACCACCGCCAAAATAAGGCCAACCCCGCTCATTATACATATCCAGCGTCTGCAGGGTAGCCACTGAACCATAATCCTGGAAATGGTTGCCTGTCAGCTCAACGACATCTGTCCCGATCACTTCCAGCAATTCGATATATTTCGGGATGCTACAAAACACCAGGCCTTCCTGTCGCGCATTTGGATAGGGACAACCGGTGTAAAACGGAACCTCGTTGCTGATATGGGTGATATCGGCGGCTCTGAGTGTATCGCCGATGTTCCAGGCCGGATAATCCAGGGCAATGATTTCCATCCGGGATGCGGTTGCGCGGACCAGCGCGGTGACGCCGGTCATCAAGACCACGGTCAGCCTGGACGGATCGCGGTTGCTGGCTGGCAAATCGAAGGATGCGGCTTCATCCCCGCTCAACGCAAAGTTGATTTTCAGCGGATAGGCCGAGAGATCGAAATTATTGCGAACCGGTGACTGCCTCTCGACAGTCAGGACTTTCAATTTGGGATCGAGCGACTCAAACGGGACAATGCCCCAGGCAGGCTGGTTCTCCCAAAGGGTATCCACCAGTTCCTCAGCGGACACGGTCCGAACCGCCCCCGCGCCTGGTTCGCCGAAGAGGGTGGTCAGCGTCCTGAGGGTGGATTCCGTCATCCATAACGGCGACTCAGGCGCAGGTCCTGCGGACGAGTCTCTCCAGGCTGCCTTCAGATCTTCCAGCGCGACCCCATCCAAAACCGTCGGGAAGGCCGTTACGAGGGCATAAACCCAAGTCGATGATTTGGAGTCAGATGAGTTAGAAGGCTGAGCTAATTCCAGTTGCAGGCTGGCCAGGGAGACGCTGCCGGAAGAAGGCAAATTCCATCCCAGCGCTATCTCGCGCAAGCCATCCGGCACAGCCGGATCGATCCACAGGGGATAAGGCAAAGGGGTGATCGTCCCTGTCGGGACGGGCTCTTGGGGAACTGGCTGCGTTGCAGTGAGGGTTTGGAGAGGCGGTAGGGTGACAGTTGCTGAAGGTTCGATAATGGGCTCAGAAGTGGGATTATCACCCAGCGGAATTTCCAACGGTGGCAGTTGGATGCCTCCTGACCCGGGTAGGCAAGAAACCAACAAAGTGGTCAAGAAAATCAAAAAGAGAAGCTTGGAAAATATTTTATCCATCATTACCGTACAGGGGTGATCGTTGTGAACGGTTTTGGCAGCACCATCGGTGTGAGGGTAACCGTCGGCTGCGGAACCGGTGTGGGGATGATTTCGCCCCATCCGCTGTGATGAAAGTACTCGTTCAGGAAACTGGCGCGTTCTTCAGGCGTCATCCAACGCGGACGGGAATGGTCCACCAGCATAGCCGTTAACAGTTCCACGCTGATGAGTTTTCCATTGTAGATAGTATAACGGTCAATGAACTCGCGCCGAATACCGGGGTGATAGGGGATATCCCCCATCTGGTCGAAGAACAGGTTGCCCAACCCATAATGGATGAACGAGTCATCGTAGAACTCCATCACCTGGGCGAAGTGGGCCTGGCTGCCGCTGACGATGGAAGCGCCCGCATCTGCTACGCGATGGAAATCTTCCAACTGGTTGGGGCGGGCTTCTGGAGAGTAGTACTCAAAGTGCTGGAAAGTGGCGATAACAACATAGCCCAGTTCATCCAGGTCTTCAATGGTGTTGACCAGGTAAGAATGGCGGCACGGAGCAGCGCCGGGTTTGTTCTCTGTGGCAACCGGTGGCCTGCCCAGATCGACCGGGTTGCAGCCAATGAAGGCGATCTGGTTTCCGTTATGGCTAAGCAAGGCAGGCTTGAGCGCATCTTCCAGGTCGGCACCGCCGCCGTAGTAAGGGATGCCATTCCGGTTATAAATATCGAGCGTCTCCAGCATTGCAGCCGCGCCATAGTCGGCAAAGTGGTTGCCGGTCAGCTCTACGATATCCGTTCCCACATCTTTCAGCAATTCGATATATTTCGGGTCGCTGCAAAAGACCAGCTTCGAACGGCTGGGGTTGGGAAAGTCACAGCCGGTGAAAAAGGGGATTTCGTTGCTGATATGGGTAATATCAGCGGCGCGCATCAGTTCGCGGATATCGTTCGCGGGATAGGTTACGCCTTTGGTCTCCATCGTGTAAGCCGTGGCGCGGACCAGCGCGGTCACGCCGGTCAGGATAACGGTGGTCATGCGCGCCGGGTCACGGTTGCTGCCCGGCAAGGCTAGGCTGAGCGTGGCGGGTTCCTGGTCGAGAGAGCGCAGGGCAAATTCCGCCTTGAGCGGATAGGAAGCGAGATCGAATTCCTTCCTGATGGGCGATTGCCCATCGACCGTCAAGACTTTTAGCTTCGGTTGCAACTCTTCGAATGGGACGATGCCCCAGGCGGGCTGATCACTCCAGAGTGCATCCACAAGTTCATCTGCTCGCGCGGTCTGTACGGCGCCGGGAGCAGGTTCGCCCCACAGTGCGGTAAATACTGTAAGCGTAGAGTCCGCCATCCATAACGGTGACCGGTCGAAGGTCTCGCACTGAACGCATGCGGGAAGAGTGGACAGCGAACCCTGCCAGGCTGCTTTTAGCTCATCGAACACGACCCCATCCGTAACGGTCGGAAATGGCGCCACCAGCGCATAGACCCAGGACGCCTTGGAGACAACGGTGGATTCGTCCCCCCCAGAGGCCAGTTCCAGGCGCAGCGTAGCCTGGTCCGGATCATCGATGAAGGGAATATCCCAGCTTTCCGTTTCTGCTACAAGCAGATCCGGTACTTCTGAGGCTCGATACAGGCCAGCCGGCATCGGGGTAGAGGGGACTGTCGTAAGAGTTGCGGAAGGTTGCGGTAGAACTGTAGGAGTAGTAAGGGAAGTCGATGGCTCAGGCGTGACGCTTGCACAGGATACAAGAATAACTGTCAGGAGCAGGGAAACCAGGACACGAGCGCATATTGTCATCGGATGTTTTTTCTCACATCAATGGAATCAGGACAAGAGGCTCTCTTGTCCTATGAGGTTTGTTAAAGAATTGGCAGGTTCTTTGGGAAATTCCGTGATAGATACCCGGATTTGGGGGTGCGAGCGTGCGTACGCACGCTCGCACCCCCAAATCCGGCACCCTTCACGGCAAATCCTAGAGAGCCAGAATACCTGGCTTGACGTAAGAACACTTGTTCTAATATAATGAACAAACTATGTCTTTCTTTAAACGTTTCTTTTCCGGGAAGAAAAAAAAGGGGGCAGACAG
>JAABUE010000150.1 GCA_011389535.1 Anaerolineales bacterium | reverse complement strand
CAAGACGATAACCACAATCAAGTTTTACTTCTTTGTATACCAATGGCAACGGCACTTGTTCCAAAACCTTGAAGCCACGCTGCCTGAGTTCGTAAACTAAACAGGTCATATACGCAGACTCGAGCAATCCCGGCCCAAGAGCACGATGGACTTCGATGGCTGCACCAATAATCGCTTCAGTAATTTTATTCAACTCATCCATACTCAACTTCTTCATTTGATTCCTCATTTGCAGAAGAGTGCTGCTCTTCGTCAATCTATAAACCCATCAGACCCCCATCTCAAAACTCCGTGCTCTCTGTGTTCTCCGTGGTGAAAAACCTATTTGAAGCGCGGATCACGCCGAAGGGTCAGACGCAGGCCATCGTCCAGCTTGATCGATGAGCGGTAATTGAGCTTCTGGGCTGCAAGGGACAAATCTGCGCACATGCGCGAGACGCCGCCGGGGGTGATCGCATTGTAGAGCGAATCGACTTTACGTCCGGTCACTTCGCTAACTTTCTTAACTAACTCGCGAATGCTGGTCTCTGTGCCGGAGCCAACGTTGATCACCAACCCGTTGATATTAGGCGCCGTGGAAGCGGCCACCATTGCGCTGACAACGTCATCCACATAGACGTAATCGCGGGTCTGGGTATCGTCGCCATGCACCACCAGCGTCCCGCCGCGTAAGGCCTGGCGCAGGAAGTGCGGTACAACCGGCGGGTGCGAAGGCGGCAGGTGCTGGCCGGGCCCATAAGCGTTGAAGATCCGCAGGCAGACCGTTTCCAGTCCCCAGAGCTTGCCGATCGTGCGGATGTAATGCTCGGCGGAAACTTTGGAGACCGCATAAGGTGAGTGCGGATCGGGGATTGCCGTCTCTCTCAGCGGTTGTTCGCCCTGGTCGCCATACACGGCCCCGGACGAAGCCAGGATAACGCGCCGCACACCCACATCGCGCATGGCTTCCATCATGCTGACCGTCCCGCCCACGTTGACAGCGTTGTACTCGCGCGGGTACAGCACAGACTCGGGTACCGAAACGCGCGCCGCCAGGTGATAGACGCAGTCCACTTCCTGCAGGAGCGTCCACAACTTGGGGCGGTCGTTGACGTCGCCGCGCGTGAAGTGCACATCGGGTGAGAGTACACGCGGGTCCCCGGTTGATAGGTCGTCCAGCCCGCGGACTTGATGTCCCTCGCGGGCGAGTTGGTTGGCAAGCGCCGAGCCGAGAAAACCGGCCGCGCCGGTGATGAGAAAGTTCATAGGAATGAATTATAACGGGGATTGAAGGGGCAACAGGCCAGGTTGCCGTTTACACATTTGTTATTACTTCTTCAAAAGATACTTGCCCCTCACGAGGATGGGGCGAATGCAAATTGTCCGCTGGCGGCTGGATCCTGGTCGCCGCTCGCTTGCCTGTGTGCACAGCCATCCCAAATCTCCTGCGGGTAAACGATTGCATTCGTCCCTGGCAACTGCTCCATCGCCAGGCCGGTGTTCAGGTCTATACCGATTTGTTGATAAGCTTTATAGGCTAGCTGGCTGCAATAAAATGCTTCTTCTGTTTCGGCGTTCAAGAAATTCAGATTGTACGACTTGCCAACCTGCGACAGGCAATATTGCGCCACGGTCATGCGCATGTGGGCTTCTTCCTCTTCGGAAAGTTCTAGCCCATCCAGCGGATAGGCTATTCCGTAGAACGTATCGAACAACATACCGCGTTTGCGCGCCATGAACTCCGTATCCCAGCGGCTGTTATGGACATCAAAACTGATCACGCCCAGCGAACCGGATTCCACGCAGCGCCCGTCCGGGCCGACGTAAATTGCCACGTGGTCCACGTCACCGGGGACGAGCCGGCCAACCAGACGCCAAAACTCTCCGGGCAGGATGTCCGGTTTGCCGTTCATCGTGCAAACGATGTCGCCTGTTTGTAACATCAGGCCTTCGATTTCGTAACTGTAGATCATGATTTGTTCCGTATAAGAGTATACGGCAAAAAGCCCGCCGAGTCTCACCCAATCCGGGCTAAAAAATCGATCTGGTGGGCGATGTAGACCAGCTCACCACGCTCGACCTGCTGGCTTCTCTTTCCAAGCCAATCCGCGAATACCGCCGGATCCAATTCGGGGTGGTTTCCTAATGACTCTTCAAAAAAATGCAGGATGAATTTAAGGAAGTAGGCCTCGTCGGCGGGATATGCTCCATTAACCGGATACACTACCCAGTCAGACGCTCCCGCCATCTCGATCTCCGCCCCGGCCTGTTTCAGGTGCCCGAACAAATGCCGCCCCGACAGGCTGTCCCCGCCACTGGGACGGGTGTCCATTGTCTCGTGATACAGCCGCTCGATTCTGGTATCTAGATCCGCATTCACAACCGGTTCCAGCGCTGTGACGCCATCCAGGTTAAGTGTCAGCCAGGCCAGGTTCTTCGTCAGCGACAACAGTTTTGGCAGGCTTTCCGGCATAGGCAGCAGGTCGAGGAAGGAATGCGCGATCAATAGATCTGCCGGTTCAGGTTGTTGCGCGATGAAATCGAATATATCCGCCCTGACAAGCTTCACGCGCACATCCCGCCGCGAATCGAAAATTCGTAATTCGTTTGGATCGGATTCTTCTGTCTCTAAACCATTTTCCCCCGCCCACCCCGGCAGCCAGGAGCTTGCGAACCGGATGGTTTCATCGCTCTCATCCACCAGCGTGTATTCAGCCTGCGAAATGACCTCCCAGCGCAGCAAACGGGCCAGCATCGTCCCGATCCCCCCGCCGACTTCTGTGATGGTGAGCGGTTCTTCTGGCAGGCTGGCAGTTAGCGCGGCCAGCACGTCTTTGTTAAGCGCCCGGTCGTCTACGCTTTGTTTGGAGAGCAGGTAATGAGGAAAGGAGTATTCCATAATCAATTTCTCTGTCGTCGAGCGGAGCGCAGCGTAGTCGAGACACTTCCTTCGACTACGCTCCCTACCGGTTGCTTCCACTGCGGGAACGCTGCCGTTCAGGGAGGAATTCGTTCTTGATCATTGAAAATAAAAACTCTCGAATTTGCCCTGCCGTTTCCTCCCATGTCGGCTGCTGGCGGTAACGTTGCAACGCATTAATGGACAATCTTGCCAGAAAATCGCGGTCATTTGCCAATTTTGTTAACCGCTCGGCCAGCCTCACCCTGTCATCCGGCGGGACGAGGTAGCCAGTTTCGCCATCGCGGATGATCTCGGAGGCGCCTCCGCTGGTCGTGCCGATGGCGGGCAGGCCAAAAGCCATCCCTTCGAGATAGACAATGCCAAACCCTTCATAGGAGGATGGGACAGCCAGTACATGGGCAGATTTAAGTTTCGCACTCAAGTCTTCGTTATCAAGCGTGCCGTGGAATAAGACTTGAGACTTGAGACTTGAGACTTGGGACATTTTCCGCATTTCCCGGGCATACTCTGGCTCGGCTGTCAATCCGCCAACCACATCCAGGCTAAAAGCTAATGGCTGAAGGCTCATTGCTTCTAAAAGCGTATGCAATCCTTTACGATGGATGACATTGCCTAGGAACAAAATCCGCAGCGGGCCTGGCTCATGTGCACGGGCGATAACTTCTGCTGCTTGTAATCCCTGGCCGAATCTGTCTGTTGGCGGGTATGAAACCACATCAGGCTTACTGCTCTCTAATAAACTATTTACTACTCTCTTTGTGGTTTGCGAATTGAAAATGAAACCATCCACCGATTCCAGGTATCGTTTTTCGACCAGGCGATAGAACCAGTTCTGCCAGGCCGGTCTCTGCTCGGAACTTCTCAGGTGGTGTACCAGGCTGATAACCGGATACCCCCTATCTGGGGCAGGTGGACGAGGACAGCGATTGGCAAATAACAGCGAAGGGTGGTTCAGTTCATCCTGGATGAGCAGGTCGAGGTCCGGTGGGAGGCGAAAATGGAGATTGTCAGTCAGATGCGCGGCGTAGTTACGCCAGGGCAGGCTGGTGATTTCCACCGTGTCCCCCATTGCCCGCAAATATTCCACCAGCTTGCAGTCATACAGGTAGCCGCCGCTGAGCGTGTCGAGCGAGCCGTATATTAAGAGGCCCAGTTTCATGTTGAAGGTTGAAGGACCGGATTAACTTTCAACCTTCAACATTGAACCTGTTAACTGAATACGCCGCCCACGCGCTCTCATTTTCCCACAGGATTATCTTCAAAGAAGAAACGTTGGGAGCAGCGATGCGCTCGTTCAGCGTAAGCGCGAGAATGCGGGCAAAATGCTCGATGGACGGGTTCAGGCCTTCGAATTTGGGTTTTTCGTTGAGCATCTGCTCCCTGTAATAGGCTACCACCTCATCAAGATGTCTTTCCACATCCACGATGTCGCACAGATAGCCGTGCTGGTCGAGCTCCGCGCCCGAAAGCTGTAATTCGAGCACGTAGTGGTGGGAGTTAGGGTAGTTTTCCGGGCCCCAATCTCCACCGATCAGGAAATGGCGGGCAATGAAATCACGCCGGACTGCGAGTGTGTACATAATCTTCGGATCAATCCGCTACCTTCATGAAACCGAGCATGCCCCACAGACCGCGCATCATGGCGTGACCGAAATCCGGTTTCAGGAACTGGTTGGGGCACGAACCGGGGATGACCTGGATGCCGTTCTCGCGGCAGACCCGGACCGCATCCTGCGAGACGCTGGTCATGCTGCCTGCCAGCCCGGGCTTTGTCCCCATCATGCAGTGCATCCAGACGTGCTTTACGCCCAGGTCGACGCACTGCTCGACGATCTTCTCCGTCACCTGCGGGCTGGCCAGGATGAAGACTGCATCCGGTTTATCAGGGATGGCCTTCAGGTCCGGGTAGCAGGCTTCGCCTAGGAACTCGCTGATGTGCGGGTTGACCGGGTAGACCTGGTAGCCATTTTCCTTGAACTTGGTGTAAGCCAGATTGCAGCCTGTCTCGCGGTTGTCAGAAACACCGACAACCGCGATCTTCTTCTGGGCTAGAAAGTCCTGTGCCATATTTTCGACTTTTGCCATCGTATTTCTCCTTAATAAAAAATTGAAGCCCCGCGGCTCCGATTAGTATGCGTATTTGTCGAGAATTGAGTTAAGCATAGGAAAATTATACACTACGAGCGCCGGGCAATCTCAGATCAAAGGCGCCGGCTACGTAAAAAACCGGGAGTCACCATAGTTCTAAAGCGCTGGAAATAATGCCAATAGACAGTAATGCAACCACCGCAGCGACAAGCGCCCCACAGCCCCATCCAGCTGAGACGCTCCAGCCCTGCCGCCTGGTGATACCCGGTTCCAGCCTGCGAATGTGCCGTACAACCTGCCACCCCGCAAACATACCTGTCAGGAACCAGACGATCCCTACGAGCAACAGGAAA
>JAABUE010000149.1 GCA_011389535.1 Anaerolineales bacterium | reverse complement strand
CCCGGCGTCAGGTTCTGCACCTTTTCACCGATCAATACCGCGCCGATCGGCACACCCCCTGCCAACGACTTGGCGCAGCATAGGAGATCGGGCGTAACACCAAAGTGTTCTACAGCAAACATCCTGCCCGTGCGCCCGAAACCGCTCTGGATTTCATCCACGATCAGCAAGGCGCCGCGCTTATCGCAAATCCGCCGTGCTGCCTCGAGGTAGCCTTTATCTGCCGGGTAGACCCCTCCCTCGCCCTGGATGGCTTCCAGAATCACGGCGGCCGTTTCATCCGTTACAACGTTTTCCAACGCCTCAATATTGTTATATGGCACGTGGCTGAAGCCCGGCACCAACGGTTCCACGCCCTGGCGATATTTCTTGTTAAAGGTTGCAGAGAGCGAACCAAACGTCCGCCCGTGGAAGGCGCGCATCGCTGCGACAATATTAGTCCGGCCGGTCGAGATCCGTGCGAACTTGAGCGCCGCTTCCACCGATTCAGTGCCCGAGTTGCAGAAAAAAACGCGCTCCAGTCCCGGTACAAGCGTGGCCATCTTCTGCATCAACGCAGCGCGCTTGTCGTTCGGGTAGGATTCGAACAGCGTGATCAACGTGTTGGCCTGTCCCGCAATTGCCGCTGCGACTTTAGGATGGGCATGCCCCAGGTTTGCCACGCCATGCCCGGACGAGCAATCGAGATATTCGTTACCGTAGATATCAAACAAACTCGCGCCCTGTCCGCGCACAATGGAAAGATGCTGCTTGGCATACACGCCCGCGCCGTATTTGGTTTCGATTTCGAAAAAATCCATCTTTGTTCCTCTAAAGGAGTCCAACGTCTCCCGACGTTGGGAGCAAAAGTCAGGAGACTTTTGACTCCGTACTTTTATTGAATAACAGTCCCTTTCCCTGCCAACGCTGCCGAAATCGGCTTTTCCACCCGTCCATCCGCAATAATGACCCTGCCCACACCGCCCTGCAGGGCTTCTTCCGCGCCGAGCACCTTCTTTTTCATGCGCCCCTGCGCCATCTCCAGTGCGGAAGGAAGTTTGGCCTGCGACAATTGTTTGATGAAGGTGGATTCGTCGGGGAATTTTTCCATTAACCCTGGTACGGCTGTCAAAAGAATAAGCGTTTCCGCTTTCAATGCAGACGCGACCATCGCCGCGGCCCGGTCTGCATCCACATTCAGCGCTTCACCCTTCTGGCTGACTGCCACCGGCGCGATCACCGGCAGGAAGCCCTCATCGAGCAACATTTCCAGCAAGGTTCCATTAACCTGCTCGATCTTGCCGGTGTAATCGTCGCGAATGATCTTGCGCTTGCCGTTCTCAACCGATTGGATGGTATCTTTGCGCGTCGCAAGCATCAGCCTGCCGTCCATGCCGCTCAGCCCGAAGGCGTTGATGCCCAGGCCGTGAAGTTGTTCTGTCAACAGCGAATTGACCTTGCCGTTGACCGCCATCAGGAACACTTCCAACGTTTTACGGTTTGTATAACGAGACGTATACCCCGACGGCGATGTGATGAACTTCGCCGGTGCGCCCAACGCCTCACCGAGCGCATTCGCTTCTGCCGAACCGCCATGCACAAAAACCAGCTTCTGGCCCTGCGTTAACAGTTCGGCTGCATCGCCGCAAATGGCGGAAAAGTCTACGCCTTCCGTGCCGCCGAGTTTGACCACAATAATAACTTCTGTCATTCTGACTCCAAATCTTTTGTACACGGATTAGCGGGATTCCACGGATAATCACGGATTTCTCTTTTTTCCTTTCCGTGCTCTTCCGTATAATCCGTGTTTAAAAAACGTTTATCTCCGTTTATCTCCGGTTAGATTGGGTGTAATCCGGGGAACTCCAGCCCGGTCGTCTCATCCAATCCCAGCATCAGGTTCATGCACTGCACCGCCGAGCCGGAAGCTCCCTTCATCAGGTTGTCGATCGCGCAGATCGAGATAACGTGTCCGGTAGACTCGTCAAGCTCGAAGCCGATGTCGGCGTAGTTCGAGCCGGCCAGGATCTTCGGCTCCGGAACGCGATAGATGCCACGCTGCTCCTTGACCACACGCACGAAGGGATTTTCGCTGGCTATAGCCCGGTAGGCCTTCCACAAATCCTTACTGGCTACGCCCGGCTTGACCTGTGCGTGCGCCGTTGCCAGCACGCCCCGGACCAGGTCCACGGCTGTCATCGTCAGCGAGATGTTGCTTACGCCCATCTCCTGAATCACTTCGGCGGTGTGACGATGACCAAAGGCAGAAAACGTCCGGATAACGGAAGCACGTTCGGCGTGGTGCGATCCGGTGTTGCCCTCTGCTCCGGATTCGGACGAACCCACTTTAATCTCGATAATCACCGGGGAAGTACTGTCGATTAAGTCTGCCTTGACCAAAGGCAGCAGCGCCAGATTGCTGGCGGTGGCGTTGCAGCCCACCCCGCTGACGTAGTTTGCAGCGGCGATTTCGGCGCGATGCAGTTCGGGCAGGCCGTAGACAAACTTGCCCAGCCACTCCGGCGCAGCGTGTTTTTCGCCGTACCACTTTTCGTAAAAAGCCGTATCCCGCAGGCGGAAGTCCGCCGCCAGGTCGATGATTTTGCCCGCCAGCGAAGCATACTGCTCAATATTATGCTGCGCCTGCCCGTGCGGCTGGGCTAAAAACAGCACATCCACCGGTTCAATTTGGGACGGGTCAACGAACTTGAGCTGGGTCTGCTTGCGCAGATTGGGATGCACCTGGTAGACGTATTCGCCCAGATGCGAGCGCGAGGTGACCTGTCTGACTTCCACCGCCGGGTGTGCCAGCAGCAGCCGCAGCAATTCGCCGCCGCCGTAGCCGGAACCGCCGATAATCGAAATACTTGTCATCAATACTTTCTCCTCACTCACCACGGAGCTCACGGAGTCCACGGAGAAAAATTCAAAAATCTCTATGCTCTCCGCCCGCCCCGGCTCCGCCGGTCGGGCCGGGGTGCACTCTGTGGTTAAATCTTTTTCGCTACTGCAATAACGTAATTCACGATCTCATCCGCGATATCCACGCCACTGACCGGCTGGGCCGAGTGGAATTCCATCGTGTGGTTGATCTCGTTCACCACCAGTCCCTTTTCGGGATGCTCGACCAGGTCCACGGCCAGCACACCGCCGCCGACCGCCGCTGCCGCGCTCAAGCATAGCGATTCGACTTCCGGCGTGATCGGGCAGAGTTCGCCCTCGCCGCCGCGGGCCGTATTCGTGATCCAGTGCTCTGATTTCCGGTAGATCGCCGTCAGCACGCGCTCGCCAACCACAATCGCCCGGATATCGCGTCCCGGCTTCTTGATGAATTCCTGGATGTAAAAGACCGAGTGCTGCACCGAGCCAAGGGTGGATTTATGTTCCAGCACCGCCTCCGCCGCGTCACGGTCGTTGATTTTAGCAAGCAGCCGCCCCCAAGATCCGACCACCGGCTTGAGCACCACCGGGTAGCCAAACCCCTCGATCGCTTCCAGGGCAGCTTCGGGCGAGAAGGCCACTTTGTTGTGCGGTTGTGGCACACCCGCCCGCGCCAGCATCGCAGAAGTGGTCAATTTGTCGCCGCACACTTCCGCTACTACCGCTGTGTTAACGGTTGGCACGCCCCACGCATTAAGCATCCGCAGCGCATACAGCCCGCTGGTGTAGCTGATCGAGCGCTCCAGCACCGCGTCGAATGCGCGCCACAGGGCCGGTTCATCCAGGTCGAAGTGGATAGCGCGGTCGTCCAGCCGGATATAATCCAGGCCGCGCTTTTCCATCGCAGCGAAGATCCACTTTTCTTCCACGCGCACCCGCGAGTACAGCACGCCAATCTTGAGTCTTGGTTGCATAAAATTTCTCCAACCTATCCCCCCTGCCCCTTTCCTACCAGCGAAGGGGTTGGGGGGATAGGTTATTCCCCCCAGTCTTCCTCTTCCATGGGCGCCAGCTCGACTGTGGCAGGATCAAGCGAAACAACTTCCAGGTCTACGCCGCAATCGGGACAGACGATGATCTCGCCTGCTTCGGTTCCGGCTTCCAACGTGATTTCAGCCTCGCATTCGGTGCAAATTACAGTAGACATGTTTTTCTCCTTGTTGTCCCCTTCTCCCTTCTAGGGACGTGTGCCCGTTAGGGTAGAGGGGCTAGGGGTGAGGGTGATTCAAAGTCCTAAAACAGACTTTGCGTTTAACAATTGTTCTTCTACAGATCGGGGACTTGTGCCACCGATGGCATTTCTCCGTTCGACCGATTTCAGCGGGTCGAAGACCTCGTTCACATCCGCATCGAACGGGCCCAGAGCCTGCCACTCGGTTAAGGAAAGTTGATCTAGGCTAAGGCCTTTTTCCGCCGCTGCGCGGACAGCTTTACCCGCCATCCCGTGCGCCTCCCGGAACGGCACCCCCTTGCGGACGAGATAATCCGCCAGGTCGGTGGACAGCATGGACGCGTCGATGGCGGCCAGCATCCGCTTTTCGTCAACGGTCATCGTTTCCAGCGCGCCCGCTAGAACGGGCAGGATCGTCAGCAGTGTATCGGTCGCCTGGAACACGGGGACTTTGTCCTCCTGCAAATCCTTGTCATAGGTGGACGGTAACCCTTTGAGCGTGGACAGCAGCCCGGTCAGCAGGCCGATCAACGTGCCCGCTTTGCCGCGGGCCAGTTCGAACACATCGGGATTCTTCTTCTGCGGCATCAGGCTGGAGCCAGTCGAGTAGGTGTCCGAGAGCTCGAAGAATCCAAACTCCGCAGTGGTGAACAGGATGACGTTCTCGGCCAGCTTGCTCAGGTGGATGCCGGTCATCGCCGCGCAGAACAGGTATTCCGCCGCGAAATCCCGGTCGGAGACGGCGTCCAGGCTGTTCGGAGCGGGGGCGTCGAAGCCAAGCGACTCCGCCAGCGCGAGTCGGTCTATAGGGAAGGCTGTCCCGGCCAGTGCGCCGCATCCCAGCGGCAGGATGGCAACCCGCTTGCGAAGATCCGCCAGCCGCTCGCGATCGCGTTGCAGCGCCCAGAAGTGGCTCAACAGCCAGTGTGCCAGTGTGATCGGCTGGGCACGCTGCAGGTGGGTATAACCTGGCATCAGCGTAGACAAGTGCTTTTCAGCCAGGGTCACCAGCGTGGACTGCAGGCCTGCAATAGCTGAGTCCAGCTCGGGCAGCGCCTCCAGCATCCACAGGCGGAAGTCGGTGGCGACCTGGTCGTTGCGGCTGCGCCCGGTGTGCAGCTTTCCCGCCAGCGGACCGATCAACTCGCCCAGCCGCCGCTCGACCGCGGTGTGGATATCTTCGTCGGAGTCGGAAAAAGCGAAGGATCCGCTCTCGAATTCCACTGCAACAGCTCCCAGTCCGGAGATGATGCGGCTGGATTCGTCTCCGGTCAGGACTCCGGCCCGGGCCAGGGCATCCGCCCAGGCGACCGATCCCTTCACATCCTGCATCGCCAGGCGTTTATCGAACGGTAGAGAGGCGTTGAGCGCGAAGGCAGCCTCAT
>JAABUE010000148.1 GCA_011389535.1 Anaerolineales bacterium | reverse complement strand
ATGGAGAGGTCCTGGTTGGCCAGGTTGCCAAACGGCAGGCCATTGTCAACCCGGAAAATACGGTTTACTCGATCAAGCGCTTTATGGGCCGCAGGTACGACGAGGTCGAAAGCGAGCGACAGATCGTCTCTTATACCGTGGCTGATGGCCCTTCAGGTGACGTCCGGGTCTCGATTCCGCAGACCGGCAGGACCTATACCCCGCAAGAGATTTCGGCATTCATCCTGCAAAAACTCAGGCGGGATGCCGAAGCTTACCTGGGCGAAGATGTCAAGCAGGCCGTGATTACCGTCCCCGCTTACTTTAACGACAGCCAGCGTCAGGCCACGAAAGACGCGGGAAAAATCGCGGGGCTGGAAGTGCTGCGCATCATCAATGAGCCCACCGCGGCTGCCCTGGCTTATGGCTTGGACAAACAGGAAAACGAGACCATCCTGGTCTTCGACCTGGGCGGCGGTACGTTCGATGTGTCCGTGCTGGAGGTAGGCGAAGGCGTGGTAGAGGTGAAGGCTACCAACGGCGATACTCACCTGGGAGGCGATGACTGGGACGAGCGTATTGTCCAGTGGATTGTCGAGGAGTTCAAGAAGGACCAGGGCTACGACCTGGGCAAAGACCGCATGGCTCTCCAGCGGCTGCGTGAGGCTGCCGAAAAAGCCAAGATCGAGCTATCGAGTACCACGGAGACCGAGATCAACCTGCCGTTCATCTCCGCAGATGCAAGTGGTCCCAAGCATTTACAGATGAAGCTGTCCCGCGCCAAGTTCGAGCAGATGACCGATGACCTGGTCAAGCGCCTGGAAGGACCGTTCCACCGCGCCCTGGAGGATTCTGACATCAAAGTGTCGGAGCTGAACGAGGTCATCCTGGTGGGCGGGTCGACCCGATTGCCGATGGTGCAGGACCTGGTCCGCCGCCTGACCAATGGGAAAGAACCCAACCGGGGGGTTAACCCGGATGAAGTGGTGGCGGTAGGAGCCGCGATCCAGGCCGGCGTGCTGGCAGGTGAAATGAAAGATGTCTTATTGCTGGATGTAACCCCGCTCAGCCTGGGTGTGGAAACCATGGGCGGCGTCATGACCGTCTTGATCCCCCGCAACACCACCGTCCCCACCCGCAAGACCGAGGTCTTCTCGACCGCGGAAGACGGGCAAACCGCGGTAGATATCAAGGTCTACCAGGGCGAGCGGACGATGGCGGCCGATAACATGCTCCTGGGCGATTTCCGTTTGGAAGGTATCCCCCCGGCCCCGCGCGGAACGCCGCAGATCGAGGTGACTTTTGATGTTGACGCCAATGGCATCATGAACGTGAGCGCCAAAGACCGGGCTACTGGGAAAGAGCAAAAAATCGCTATCACGGCCAGCACGAACCTGACCAAGGACGATATCGACCGCATGGTCAAGGAAGCAGATCGTAACGCAGCCGAAGACCGCAAGCGCAGAGAACTGGTCGATACGCGCAACACTGCCGATACCCTGACCTATCAGGCCGAGAAAGCCCTGAACGAGCTGGGCGACAGGCTGCCCTTCGAGGAAAGAAACCGGATCGAAAGCCAAGTCAACGAGCTGCGCCAGGCGATGGAAAGCGAAGACGTCAGCCGCATGAAGCAGCTCTCGGAGACACTGGAACAGATGGTGCACAGCCTGAGCCAGCAGGTTTATGCCGCCCAACCGGAAGGTGGACCAAGTGGACCCGAGGGTCGCCAGGGACCGGAGGACGATGATACGGTTGAAGGCGAATTCCGGGAGGTATAACCATCATGGTCAACCCGGAACAGGCAGAGAAGGATTCGCTCATCCTGCCCGACAACCTGGAAGGTTGCCAGGCTGAACTGAGGGAAACGCGGCGCGAAATGGAGGAACTGAAAGACCGGTTCCTCCGCGCCGCCGCGCAGATCGAGAACATCCGCAAGTGGACCGAACGCGACGTGTTGGCCCGCTCGAAGGAGAACCAGCGCAAACTGCTGCGACAATTCCTGGAAGTGGTGGATAACCTTGAGCGGGCCCTGGAACAGCCTGCCGGGCCAGATGCACTCGCTCAAGGCGTCCGGCTTACGCTAAGGCAGTTTGAAAAGGTGCTGGCACAGGCTGGCGTCGAACGCATGCAGGTTAAGCCTGGTGATTTATTTGACCCCACTTACCACGAGGGTGTGGAAGCGCGAACAGACGAAGTGGATGAACCCACTGTTGCAGAGGTAGTCCTGCCCGGCTATTTATATGAAAACGATCTGCTTAGGCCGGCGGGCGTCATTGTCTTGAGGCCAATGGGCTAAGCATCTGTCTACTTTGGCTCGAGGCGGCGTCTCGCCGCCTCGAGCAATTAGCCATTATGCCACCTGAACATGTTAACAAAAATTAGACACTAATATGGTAATTTAAAATCAATATGGACTTCAAAGATTATTACGAAATTCTCGGCGTTTCCCCCGATGCGGACGAGAAAACCATCAAACAGACCTACCGGAAACTGGCGCGCCAGTACCATCCGGATTTAAACCCGGGCGACAAGGAAGCGGAAGAGAAATTCAAAAGCATCAACGAAGCCTACCAGGCGCTATCCAATGCCGAGCAGCGTAAAAAGTATGATGAGCTGCGCGCGCAATACCAGCGCTGGCAGCAAACCGGCGGGCAGACGCGCGATTTCAACTGGCAGAACTGGACCGCCCAGCCCGGGCAGCAAGCAGACGTCCGCTATGCGACCGCGGAAGACTTCGAAGATATTTTTGGAGAAGCCAGCCCGTTCTCCGATTTCTTCACCAGCATCTTCGGCCAGACACCCGGTTCCGCAGCAGGAGGGGGCAGGGCGCGGACCCGCGCGCCGCGCAAAGGCCAGGATGTTGAGGCCGAAATCGCCCTTTCCCTGGAAGAAGCCGCTCGCGGAACGACGCGTACGCTGCAGATTGGGGACCGGCGCATCGAAGCCCACATCCCGGCTGGGGTCCGCACGGGATCGCGCGTGCGGCTGGCCGGTCAGGGTGGCCCGGGCGGGGGTGGTGCGCCGGCAGGCGATGTGTACCTGGTTGTCCGGCTGCTCCCTCACCCTGACTTCGAGCTGGAAGGCGAGGCGCTGCATACCAGGGTGCCGGTTGACATCTACACCGCTGTCGCCGGCGGGGAAGTTCGTGTGAACACGCTGGACCGCCCGGTGATGCTGAAGATCCCTGCGATGACGCAGAGCGGACAAAGCTTCCGCATCCGAGGCAAGGGCATACCAAAAAAAGGCGACCCCAAGATTCGGGGAGACCTGTACGCGCGGGTGATCCTGGTCCTGCCCGAAAACATGACCGAAGAAGAGCTGAGCACTTTACGCGCTTTGGCTGAGAAACGCAAATCCAGGCAACCGACATAAATGATTTTTGTCATTTCGACGACCGAAAGGAGGAGAAATCTTTGCCTTGCCACACGGAAGATTTCTCCCTTCGGTCGAAATGACAAAATAAGGTTGTAAAGACCAAGCGAGGCATTTCTTGGAGAAAAAAATAACTGCAACCGAATTACATCCGGATGATCCCGCCTATCAGCGCTGCTTACAACGGCTCAAAGAAGATCTTGGGCTGGATGACGAGGCGCTCGAGGTGATCCTAAACCTTCGCAACCAGGTCACTTTCCTGCAGACACGCCTGCGCACGTTGGAAACCACGATGGAGATTTATGAGTCGGGGTATGGTTCCCGCCTGACGCGTTACAGGCAGGTTTATTATGAAGCCGAGTGGGAAGAAACGGAACAGGAATGACATACTTCATGAAGGGATACCGAAAATAAGGGGGTGCGCAACGCGCCCCCTTATTTTCGGACTTCTTTCATTCGACTGATTAACTTCTGAGAAAATTAGGAATCGGAGAAGGTAATTACAATGGCATTTAATATCAATCGATTCACCGAAAAATCACAGGAAGCTGTCATCAGCGCGCAGCAGTTGGCGGAGAAGTTCAATAACAGCCAGGTGGAGCCCGAACACCTGCTGGCAGCCCTGCTCGGGCAGGAAGGCGGAGTCGTTCCCCAGGTTTTACAGCGCCTGGGAGCAAATCCGCGAGACATGCACCAGAAGGTGCAGGCTGAACTGGAGGGTATGCCAAAGGTGAGCGGCGGCGGGGTGCAGGTGGGGATGTCACAGCGCCTGCGCAAGGTGCTGGTGCGCGCCCATGACGAGATCCAGCAGTTCCGCGATGAATACGTCAGCGCGGAGCATTTGCTGCTGGCCCTGCTCGAGTCGGCCGGTGGAGCGACGGCACGGATCTTGCAACAGGCAGGCGTGACGCGTGAAACGCTGCTGGGTGCGCTCACCCAGGTGCGCGGTTCCCAGCGTGTGACCAGCCAGAATCCGGAGAGCACATACGCAGCCCTGGAAAAATATGGCCGCGAGCTGACCCAACTGGCCCGCCAGGGAAAACTTGATCCGGTCATCGGCCGGGATGAAGAGATCCGCCGCATCATCCAGATCCTTTCGCGGCGCACGAAGAACAACCCGGTGCTGATCGGCGAACCCGGCGTGGGCAAGACTGCGATCGCAGAAGGCCTGGCGCAACGGATCGTCCGCGGGGACGTGCCGGAAGCGTTGAAAAACAAGCGCCTGGTCCAGATCGATCTGGGCGCGATGGTTGCCGGCGCCAAGTACCGCGGCGAGTTCGAAGAGCGCCTGAAAGCCGTGCTCAAAGAGATCACGGATGCAGATGATGTCGTCGTTTTCATCGACGAGCTGCATACGGTCGTGGGTGCTGGCGCAGCCGAGGGTGCAATGGATGCATCAAACATGCTCAAACCGATGCTGGCGCGCGGCGAACTGCATCTGATCGGGGCGACCACCCTGGACGAGTACCGCAAGCACATCGAGAAGGACGCCGCCCTGGAGCGTCGCTTCCAGCCGGTGGTAGTGGGAGAACCGTCGGTGGAAGATACAATCTCGATCCTGCGCGGTTTGAAGGAACGTTACGAGACCCATCACGGGGTGCGCATCACGGACTCGGCCATCATTGCTGCCGCTACCCTGAGCGATCGTTACATCTCCGACCGTTTCCTGCCCGATAAAGCCATCGACCTGGTCGACGAGGCGGCTGCCCGACTGCGGATGGAGATCACCAGCGATCCGGCGGAACTGGACGAGATCAAACGTCGCGTCATGCAGTTGGAGATCGAGCGCGAGGCGTTAAAAAAAGAAAAAGACCCTTCCAGCAAGGAGCGTTTGAAAAAGCTGGAAGCGGAACTGGCCAACCAGGAAGAGCGCCGGCGCGGATTGGAAACCCAGCTCCAGGCGGAACGCGAGTCTTTGCAGAAGATCACCCAATTGAAGGAGCAGATCGACCAGACCCGCCTGGAGATCGAGAGCGCCCAGCGCCAGCAGGACTGGGAGCGCGCCGCGCGGCTGCAATACAGTGAACTTACCAGACTGGAAGAAGAGCTACGCGAGGCCGAAGCGAAGCAAGCAGACCAGCCGGCCGGCAACGTCCTGCTCAAGCAAGAAGTGGACGGGGAAGATATTGCCCAGGTGGTCGGCAAGT